>JABUUX010000276.1 GCA_021442965.1 Treponema sp. | reverse complement strand
ACATCCCCAAGTTCTTCCTTAGCATGTTCAGCATCGTCTGTAGAAATAGCATCAACAGCTTCAAACGTTTCTTCAATTAAATCACCGCGCATAGAAAGTGGCGTTTGTTCCCTATCCCAAGGGCATCCCCCCTCCGCTCTAAGTTTTTTTATTACAGTCAAAAAACGATCATAAGCTTTTATTGTATCTTCATTACCATTCATTCTTTATACTTCCCACTTACCTGTCATTTTTTCAGGTTCTTTTGAAAACAGCACTTTTACTAATAGTTTTGCGGCCTGTACAAAAACTTGAGAAAGATGAATCTGTTCATCTTCTGTAAAGCGACTTAATACATAGCCTGCAATATCATTATGATTCGGTCGCCCAATTCCAAATCTTATACGAAAAAAATCTGCTGTTCCAAAACAAGTTTTCATACTGCGTAATCCATTATGGCCGCCAAGTCCCCCGCTCCACTTAAAACTAAAAAAGCCGGGATTCAATTCCAACTCATCATGAATAACCAGAATTTCTTCAGGTTTAATTTTATAAAAATTTGCCACTTCTATTATGCTTTCCCCAGAAAGATTCATATAAGTTTCAGGTTTTATAAAATATAAATGCTCCGGAGCTTCTTCCGGAATATGAACAGGGCTTCCATCTTTTTTAGCCGCTATACCTGTTTCACAAGCCCACACTGCCAGTTCTTCAGGTGTACATGAAGAAAATTGTCCCTTAAATTTATTCTGCCAATATAGTTTGTTTGCCCATGGCATAGAATCAGCAAAAAACCAAGCTACATTATGCCGGGTCAAATTATATTCTGCCCCGTAATTTCCAAGATATGCAATCAACTTAATCATAATTTAATCCAAAAAAAAGGGCTGCAATTCTGCAACCCTTGTATCTATTTATTTACTAAAATCTTCAGGATTTTTCTGGAACTTCTGAACTGAATATTTAGCCAGTCTGAAAAGATAAGGAGTTTCTGAACTGCTTCCATAAAAGACTTCAGTACCTTCTGAATCCATATCCTGCGTAAAAGTAAGAGAAATATTTCTGTCATTAAGCATATACTTTACAGTCAGTAAATTTTTACCTGGCATTGCAGCATCATCCGGAAGCCACTCCACACAAGCTACTGAAGAAGATGACTGGAACCAGTTATATGCTTTTTCTGCATCAATATCAATTTCCTCTGTTACAGATTCTCCACTTACATTCCAAATATTCCCCTCATTACCCCGAGTAAGAGTCCAAGAAGGTTTCCCTTCTTCAGAAACAGTAATGGAATATATATCATCTTTTGATATATTTACAACAGCTTTACTTCTGAATTCATTTTCAGACTTTGAAACTTCATTTTGCAAAGTTCCGGCTACCAAATAAATATCGTCAGATCCATCAATCTGCATATAAACTTGAGAATTAGTTGAACTTGTTTTACCGACTTTAAATGTCTTAAGAAGATTCCCCTTATTATAAACTGTAACCACTCTTACCTTATCTGCATCCAGTTCATACTTTGCTAAGATTTCAGGAAGCTTTGACTTTGTTACTTTCTCAAGAATTCTTATTTCACTAAATGAATCAACCAAATCTTTACATGCATTGTCATTACCTGAATATTCTTTTTCATTTACCGTCCATGATTCACCATTCTTCCTTATTACAAGTTCACCTTCAGGACGGTTTACAATAAGTTCATCAATTTCCTCTTTTACAGTTACAACTTTTACAGGATCAATATATGATGAAGCAATCTGAACCACAGCCACAACAAACAGTATCAGACAGGCTGATAATAATACTATTTTTCCAGGTCTCATTATTTATCCTCCTTCTTTGCTTTTACAATTTCACGTTCATCATCAGGATTAAACTTGCGGCGGATTGTTTCCCTATGTTTTGCCCTAAGTCTTAACGCAACAAGACCTACAATTACAACCAGCACTACAGGTCCAAAGAAACACAAATACTGCAAGGCTATTCCCAAAGCCAAATTATCTACAGAAAGAACATTCCATGTAATACCTTTTGTACGCATCTTGCAAAGTTCTTCGTTTCCGTTCATGTAGTCCACAACATTTTTCATGAACATAGCTACAGGACTTCTGCTTGAGGCGTCAATAATTTGAGATGTTGTAATCTGAGAAGTACCTATCACAAAAACTTTTCCTGGCAGTTTACTAGAAGCTATATGATTTGCAGCAGTAAAATCTCCGTCATTTTCATCATATTCCACTTCATTTCCGTCTTCATCCCAAATTGTTTTCTTTGGCGCCTTATCAAAAGCACTGGTAAATTTTCCTTCAAGAATTACGGCCAGATCATATTGTTTAAAATCAGTATCTGAAGAAGGTGCCAGAATTACAGGATTCAGCATAATATTGTCTGATTCTGTCCATGCTTTTGCAGAAGATTTTGCCAGCACTGTTACATCAAGATTTTTATTTGCTTTTGCATCACTTACATCAAGCTCACCATTCTCAAGCATATAAACCCATGTCAGATTATTTGTAATTGGATGATTCTTTGCCAGAGTCTTATTCTGTAATACAGGAACCCAGTAATACTTCAACTTTCCATAAGATTGATTTGAAGCCTCATGACAACTGTCATCCATTACGTAATTCTTTTCCAGAGCAACACCATAAGCATTAATTAATCTTTCAATATTTACGTTTGAAGGAACAGGAGTTGGCATCTGATACTGGTTTCCCCCTTGTTTAATCATAGGATCCAGGAAGAACATAACATTTCCGCCTTTCATCAAGAATTGGTCAAGGCGGTAGAGTTCTTCTTCACTGTAATCATCTTTCGGACCATTAACAATTACAGTATTAATTCCGGCAGGAACATCTCCTGCATAAAGATCAACTTCCACCAACTCATAATTTTCAGAAATAATTGAATTGAAATTTGCAGAATCATTTTCATTTGTCAGACTGTGTTCATAGTGTCCTACAACATAACCAACCTGTACAGTCTTACTAATCAAACTCTTAATTCCAGCATCTATGTTATCTTCAAGTTCTTCCAAACCTGCAACCCCATACCCAAAGAATGAACGGTCTATAGCCATTGGAACAACACGGAATTCATCACCCATAGAAACAATCATTCCAAAAGCTGCAAGTTCCTGCTCCCCTTTTGAATTATTAAAAGAAACTGTCTGAATACCATACTGGTCCTGAGCTGCCAGAATTTCATCCTGAGAAGGATTAATTACATCAAGTTCCAGACGATTCATATTTTTTACATTCATTGCTCTGAATGTTTCATCTACATAATCCTCAACTCTATCCATTCCGTTTATTCTTAGGTTTTTTAAAACAGAACTCATATAAAAAGTGATTTTGATTTTATTGTCCTTACCAAGACCATTCAAAGCATCAACCTTATTAATCATCTTAGAAACAGTAGAAGTAATCTTATACTCCAAACCTTCTGTTGTTGTAAGAGCATCCAATTTTTCAATACTGTCTCCATAGGAAATAACCAGCCCCATATAAACCTGCTTAAATCCAAATTCTGTCGTCTTTACCTCTTGAATCTGAACTTCTCTGAGTCCAAAATCAGAAGCCAGATTTCTGTTTCTTTCTTTTGTCATATCTACAAAATTTACAGAAAGTTTTTTGTTTCCTGCAATTTCATATTCTTTCAATAAATCTTTTATGTACTGATGCACCTGCTTCTGCTGAGCCGGAAGATTATCATCAAAGAACACCATAATAGAAAGTGGTTCTTCCAGATTTTTAATCATCTGTTTACTTGGCTTTGAAATTGAATATGAGCCTGCACGTGTCAGGTCAAATCTTTTAAAAGAGTTTCTTCCAACTATATTTGCAAGAATTAGGAGAATTATAAAAAGAGCAAAATCACTCTTTGAACTTTTCAGCCAGTTCCAAAACTTTTTCATTTCAACCCCTCCTATTTCTTTGCCTTCTGTTCCATTCTTATTGTAAGAACAAAAAACAATGCTGCCAATGAAACAAAGTAAATAATATCCCTTGTATCAATAATTCCACGCGAAATAGACTCAAAATGTGCATTAATTGATAAAATCTGAAAGAATCCAACAATCTGTGTCGGAAGGAAAACAAGGAAAGTATCAATCATTGTAAGCCCTACTGAAATTGCAATTCCAACAAATAAAGCAACAATCTGATTTTTTGTTACAGAGGAAGAAAAAACACCGATTGTTACAAAACACGCAGAAAGGAAAACAGTTCCCGCATATCCACCTATAATTGGTCCAAAATCTGGATTTCCAAAAACGCGAACAGGAATGATATAAAGTAATGTCGGAGCCACCATTAATAGAGTACTCACAAAAGAAGCCAGCATTTTTCCACATACAACATCTGTTTCTGTTACCGGAAGCGTCATCAGTGTTTCCAAAGACCCGCTTCGTTTTTCTTCTGCAAAAACACGCATCGTTAATGCCGGTACAAAAATTGATAGTAAATAAGGCAAAAGCTGAAAAAGGATTCTCAAATCTGCACTCTGTGATTTATAAAATACAAGAAAATATACAATACCCAATGCAAGCAGAAATAAGCCTGCAACTATATATGCTATAGGACTAGAGTAAAATGATTTTAACTCACGCTTAAAAATTATAAGTGAAGCATTTTTTGTCTTTTTCTTATCGCCCATCTTATGCGTCCTCCTTTACTGAAGTAAGAACATGGAATACATCTTCCAAACTGTTTTTCTGAAGGGACATTTCATAAAGACTCCATCCCTTTTCTACAATCTTTCTGAAAATTTCTGGTCGGATTTCTTCATCGCCTGATACAGAAACAAACACAGTTTTTGCTTCAGGAACTTCAGATTCTAGAATTTTTACTTCAGCAACATTTTTTACTGATTTTAAATCTTCAAAGGATTCATTTTCCTTAACTCCACCCAGAATCAGTTTTACAGACATTTCATTTCCGAATTTTGCTCTAAGTTCTTCAGTAGGACCGTCAGCAACAAGCTTCCCCCCTGATATGATGATTACTCTGGAACACAACATTTCTACTTCGCTAAGAATATGTGTTGAAATAATTACCGTACGTGTTTTACCAATTTCACGGATAATACTTCGCACTTCTTCTACCTGATTAGGATCCAAACCAGAAGTTGGCTCATCCAAAATCAATATTTCAGGGTCATGCATAAGACTGTGAGCCAAAGCAACTCTTTGTCTGTTTCCTCTCGAAAGATCACTGATATTTTTATGCATTACTTCTTTCAGTCCGCATTCAGCACAAAGAGCCGGGATTTTTACATCAGCATCTTCACCGTGCATTTCTGCTATGTAACGAAGATAATCTTCAACTATCATGTCACTGTAAAGTGGAGCAGATTCAGGCATATACCCAATCTTTCTTTTTGCTTCGACAGGAGTTTGTGAAATATCAGTCCCGTCTATCAGGATTTTTCCGTCTGTAGGTGATAAAAAACCTGTAATCATTCTCATAGTTGTAGTTTTTCCAGCTCCATTTGGTCCTAAAAGACCGACAATCTGCCCTGTTGGAATAGAAAAACTAACATCATTTACCGCACGAAAAGATCCAAAATTTTTGGATACGTGGGTTACTTCTATCATAGAGCTTCCTCCGTATTTATTATTAAAACTTTCTCTTATCCATATTAAAAAAAAGAATAGATATTTAAAAGTTTCATTATTTAGTATTATTCAGGAATTTTTATAACAGGATTTTCATCTTTTTCGCGATATACTATAGCCACATTTCCAATGATTCTGACAAGAGTAGCACCGCACTTCTGGCAAAGTGAGTTTGTAAGCTCTACCTTATCGTCTTTATATTCATTATATTTAATTTTTATAAGTTCGTGTGAAGCAAGAGTATTATTTACCATCTGCTCTACACCTTCTGTCACACCTGCACCACCTACAATCACAACAGGATTCAGGTTATGAGCCAGTTTTTCCAAATATTTTCGTTGTTTACTTGTTAATTCCATCATTTTACCTTTAATCAAAACTCAGATTAAAACTGTGATTTTTTTGTAATCGGTTCGCTTGTAAAGTCAATACCAAGCTTTTTCATTATTTTTTTGTCTACTTCGCTAAGCATAACAGATGTATGAACTTGCGCACCTTTCAATCTTGGAAGCTGCTCAATTGCTCTGCGGCATTCATTGCTGTCTCTTGAGATAATAGCCAGAGCAACAAGGAGCTCATCAGAATGAAGACGAGGATTATTACCTTTTAGACTTTGGATTTTCATTTCCTGGATAGGTTCAACTGCACTAGTTGGAATAATATGAATTTTTGTATCAATTCCAGCCAAATGCTTTAAGGCTTTCAGAATCAGAGCAGCACAAGCTCCAAAAAGTTCAGAAGTACCAGCTGTAAGAATAGTTCCATCGTCCAATTCAATTGCTGCACAAGGAACATTAGTTTTTGCAACCCGCTCTTTTGCGGCCATTGTAACTTTTCTATTATCTGTAGTAATGCCCGCTTGTTTCATCAGCATTTCGATTGTGAATACTTCTTTTTCTTCACATTCGCCTTCCACAAGACGATCTAATGTATTGTAATAACGACGAATGATTTCTTGTTTTGAAGCCTCAACGCATGCCTCATCATCAACAATACATTTTCCTGCCATATTTACACCCATATCTGTTGGCGATTTATATGGACATTCTCCAAAAATACCCTCAAAAATAGCTTTCAAAACAGGAAAGATTTCAATATCGCGATTGTAGTTTACAGTTGTTTTCCCATAAGCTTCTAAATGAAACGGATCAATCATATTTATATCTGCCAGGTCAGCAGTTGCAGCTTCATATGCCATATTTACAGGATGCTTTAGAGGAATATTCCAAATAGGAAATGTTTCAAATTTTGCATATCCGGCTTTTATACCTCTTTTATTTTCCTGATAAAGCTGCGAAAGACATGTGGCCATTTTTCCACTTCCAGGACCAGGAGCTGTAATAACTACCAACGGACGGGTTGTTTCTATATAATCGTTTTTCCCAAAGCCTGCATCAGAATCTATAAGTTCAACGTTTGAAGGATATCCTTGAATAAGATAATGAACATAAGACTTGATTTTCATTTTCTTAAGTTTTTTTCTAAATAAATCTGCTGCAGGCTGCCCTGCATAATGAGTAATACAAACACTACCCACAAACAATCCTCGTTTTGAAAATTCTTCACGAAGGCGCAGAACATCCATATCGTATGTAATCCCCAAATCACCGCGAACCTTGTTTTTTTCAATATCTACAGCACTTATGACAATTACTATTTCTGCAACATCAGAAAGCTGCATAAGCATTTGGAGTTTTGAATCCGGATGAAAGCCTGGAAGCACTCTAGATGCATGAAAATCATCAAATAGTTTGCCACCGAATTCCAAATAAAGCTTATCTCCGAATTTTGAAATTCGTTCTTTAATGTGTTCTGACTGAATCTTTAAATATTTGTCGTTATCAAATCCTACTTTCATAATATTTTATTTTATCACATTTTATTTTGTTTTTATATGGATTTTTTATTTTCAGATAATATTTTGACTAATTTTTCTGGATTTCTTGCGTGATTTTAGAAAAAAAAGCTATAGTATATATATAAAGGAACATAAAATGGCAAGAAAAAGTGGATCAATAATGTACAAGTGTTCAACTTGTGAGTATTCTCAACCGACATGGCTTGGGAAATGTCCTAGTTGTGGTGAGTGGAATACTTTGGAAGAAGCTATTGTTGATACTGTTACACCTTCAGCTACAGGAATTAAATCCGTTATTCAAGAAAAATCAAAGCCTATACCTTTATCTCAAGTTCAATCCCAAGACACAACCAGATATCTGACTGGTATTACTGAATTTGACAGGGTTCTTGGAGGTGGTGCTACAAAACGCTCAGCCATACTTTTAGGCGGTGAGCCTGGAATCGGTAAATCAACTCTTCTTCTTCAAACAGCTTCAAGTTTTGCCTCAACTTTGTCTAATGAAGGAAAAATACTATACATATCTGGTGAAGAATCTGCATCTCAAATAAAAGAAAGGGCTGACAGATTAGGATTGGAAGTAAAAGACATTCAACTTCTATGCACCACAAGACTTGAAGATTCACTTGATGCTCTTAATACACTTAATCCAATTTTTATAATTGTGGATTCGATTCAAACAATGTATTCAGCTTCTGCAGGACTGATTCCTGGATCTGTTAATCAGTTAAAATATTGTGCAAATGAATTCATTTCTTGGGTAAAGGAACGGGAATCTGTCCTAATTATGACAGCTCATGTCACTAAAGAAGGAAATATAGCTGGCCCAAAATCTATGGAGCATATGGTTGATACTGTTATCTCTTTTGAAAGAAATGATGAAGACATAAGGTTCCTTCATGCACAAAAAAACCGATTTGGATCTGTTGATGAGTTGGGAATATTTACCATGAATGAAAAAGGGCTTTCCCCTGTTGTTAATCCAAACTCTTTATTTATTACTAAACGCACTGAGACTCAGCCTGCTGGGGTTGCATGTTCTGCAGTCTTTGAAGGATCCAGAGTTTTTTTAGTTGAAATACAAGCTCTTACAATTCCTGCAAAATCAAGTATCTCTAGAATTTATTCAGACAAAATAGATTCCAATCGTGTAGCTAGAGTTGCAGCAATTCTTGAAAAAAGATGTGGGCTTCGTTTTTCCGATCAGGATATATATGTAAATGTGGCAGGAGGTGTAAAACTTTCAGAAAGTTCAATAGATGCAGCCCTAGCATGCGCTCTTTATTCTGCAAGAACTGACATCCCCCTTCCTCCCGGAACTACTGTATTTGGAGAACTTTCTCTTGCTGGTGAAGTCCGCC
>JABUUX010000122.1 GCA_021442965.1 Treponema sp. | reverse complement strand
GACACAGCAAAAGACCTTCTTAAAAAGGCTGATGAAAAAGGTGTAAAAATCCTTCTTCCAGTTGACCATGCGGGTGCTGCAGAATTTGCAGACAAAGATCCTGTTGCAGTTGACGCAGTAGATCTTCCAGCTGACCTTATGGGGCTTGATGTTGGTCCAAAAACTGTTGCTCTGTACAAAGACGCAATTCTTGCTTCAAAATCAATCGTATGGAACGGACCTGTTGGAGTATTCGAATTTGAAAACTTTGCAAAGGGAACAGAAGCTGTTGCACGCCTTGTAGCAGAAGCTACAGGAAAAGGTGCCATGACAGTAGTTGGCGGCGGTGACTCAGTTGCTGCTGTAAACAAGTTCAATTTGGCAGACAAAATGAGCCACGTTTCTACAGGCGGCGGTGCTTCCCTTGAATTCTTGGAAGGAAAAACTCTCCCTGGAATAGCCATTTTGGCAACGAAGTAAAGTGTGCAGTTTGCTGTGCAAACTGCAAGCCGACCTGAAACCTGTGAAAGTTATAAATAAAACAGAATGGTCGGCATGGCTACAAAGTAGATAAAATGGCGTGAGAGTTAAAATTCCTCTGCGTGAGGGATAGCCCGACCTGTGAAAGCACGGCACGCCAAATCCCCTGTCTTTTATGGCAGGGGATTTTTTTTTAACGAACGATTTGGAAAATATATAGTATAATATTATTAACGGAGGATTTTGTGGCTTCAATTCTTGAAAGTATTCAGAAAATAATTATTGATAATATTCGTAATGACAAAGCTGTATTCGTTTTTCCAACTGATATATCGTGTTTTTCGTGGGCTGAGTGGGCTGTAAAAAATACTGGTGTACGTGCTGTGCCTAAAGAAAGATTTAAAGCATGGGACAGATTTAAAGCTGAAACAGAAAATGATGATAAAGAGGGGCACCCGGTTCCGGGCCTTTTGCGTAAGATTTTTGTTGAAAATCTTATGAGTCGTAACAAAAAAGAGAGGATTTTCAAAAAAATAATATCTCCTGAGTATGCTGACAATTCAGAATCCTTTACAGACTGGGTTTGTTCTGTTCTTCCTTCTTTGAAATCCTGGAATGAACTTTATACGAATAAATATGGAAATAAGGTTTTAGACGAAGAAGATGCTGATTATAAACTTCTTTATGAAAGTTACTCGGATTTTCTTTTAAAAGATCCTTTTACGGGACTTACCAGAGATGAAAAACTTTACGAACCTGCTTGGGAAACAAAAAAACTTTTTACAGATGATAAGGAGTATTATGTTTTTTTTCCTGAAATCCTTGATGATTATGCAGATTACAAAGAATTCTTTACATCTGGCAAAAATCCGCATATTCATGTTATTTTTGCAAAGGATTCTGATGATTACGATAAAGAAATTTGTGCAGAATATTTTACAAATACAAGAACTGAATTTAGAAAATTATGTCTGGAATTAAGAAATCTGCATGAAAATGAAAAAGTTTCATGGCGGGATATGGCAGTTTCTGTTCCTGATATAGATACATATCTTCCCTATTTAGAGCGGGATTTGAAACTTTACTGTATTCCGTATATCGTTCGCTCTGGAAGAAAAGTAACGGGAATTAATGCAGGATCTGTTTTTACGTGTGTTTTGGATGTTGCTTCAAAAGATTTTTCATACGATTCAATGAGAACTTTATTAACAAACAGCTTTGTGCCATGGATAAGACCAGAACTGAATGATGAATTAGTTCGTGAAGGAGCAAACCATAAGTGCATAATAAATTTTGAAAAGAATGAAAAAAAAGTAGATGTGTGGAAAGAAAGTTTAGATTATGCAGAAAATAAACTTCTATCATCATTTTATTCTTCTATAAAAAAATGGATATTGGATATGACCTCAGCAACCTCATTTGCAGAAGTACGAAAGGCATGGTTTATCCATCGCTCAAAACTTTTTGATTTTGATTCTCTTCCTGAAGATTCAGAATGTAATTTAGTTCTTGGTCACTGTTTTGATAAGCTGGATGAACTTATTAAGATTGAAGAAAAATATGGACTTAAAGTTTCTGATCCATTTACTTTTTTTGTTCATGAACTGGATAATGCTGTTTATCAGCCACAGGTAAAACATACTGGAGTTTCAGTTTTTAAGTATAAAGTAAGTGCTACTGCAGCTTTTCCTTATCAATTTGTTGTAGATTCAAATCAGAATAATCTTTCGGTTCTGAATGCTCAGCTGAAGTTTTTGAATAATGAAAAAAGATCTGCTTTAAAAATATTAGATGAAGATACGGCTACAGAAAGTTTTATACTGCTTTATGCAAAAAACTACTGTAAATTTACAAGCAGTCAGAGCACTGTTACTGGGTTTGCTATTCCTCATTCAAGATTTACATGTGGTAATGATCCGGAAGATTTTATTTCTCCCGAACTTCTGTCATTTGATTATCCGAAAGTGGAAGAAGATTTTATAAAAGGAAAGGGAGATAAACCTTGCAAAGTTTATGAAAGCCAGACTGGAAATGAAAGTGGATTTGACTATTATAAAACAGTAAATGTTTTTTCCGGGATTGATAATGAAGAAACTGTTTGTCCTGCAATGAAGGATAAAGTAAGAAATAAATCATTAAAAGATAATCTTGTAAAAGTAAACGCCACCGAAATGGGCTCGTATTTTCCTTGTACCAGAAAATGGCTATTTTCTTATGTTTTGAATATGAATGAAGATTCTTTAACAACTGAGTTTTTCAATCCTTTTGATACAGGTAATATTTATCACCGAGTATTAGAAAAATATTTTGGTTGGTATAAAGAGAATAAAAAACCGATTCCTATTGTAAACGATAAAGGAGAACTTCCTGACGAAGATAATATCAAAAAAGTAATTTCGGGTTATCTAAAGGAAGCACTGGAAGAAACTGACTCCAGAAAAGCTTTAAGTTTTCAAAAATGGAATACAAAGAGCTCTTTAATTAAGGAAGCAGTTTTTTCTCAAGCAGAAAAAATGGCTGAGTTTTTTATTCCAGTATTGCAGTCACTTTGTTCACCGTATGATGAAGAGCATTCTAAAAAAAGTGGTTTTGGAAACGGTTATGTTATTGCAAGCGAGGAAAGTCTGAATGATACAAAAAATGAAGTTTGCAGCCTTTATGGCGAGTTGGATTGCGTTTTTTGTAATGATGAAAAACTTTCAATAATTGATTATAAAACAAATAAAGTTAAAAGTGCCGAAGAATGTATTGTTGATAAATCAAAATACAATCCTGATTCAGCTGTTCTTCCGGATTTAAAAGATTTTCAAATACCAATGTATGTTCATCTTTTGCTGAACAGTAATTTGATAAAAGCTGGGGACTTGGAACAAGCTCTATTCTTTAGTCTTAAAAAAGCAGAAAAGTCCTACATTGTAAAAGAGCCTCAAATGAAAAAAGGTGGTAAAGAAAAATATAAAAATGACAAGACTGCAACATTAGAAGAATATGAAGCTACTCTTGATGCATTTAAGCGTTATGCTGAAATTTTTGCTTCTGAAATAAGGTCTTGTAAATCTTTTAAGCCTGACTTTACAAAAGTATTGGATTATGAACATTGTACAGCGTGTAGTTATAACTCAATCTGCCGTACAACTTATACAAAAAAATAGGAATAAAAATGAATCTTGAATACCTTAATCTTTTAAAAAGAAAACTTGACGAACAGCAAATGCTTGCACTTACTGCTCCTGGAAATGTTATTGTAGCCGCCGGGGCTGGGTCTGGGAAAACGCAGGTACTGGCTACTCGTTTTGCATATTTAGTAATGAGTTTTGGAATAAAAGCAGATAGAATTTTAACTCTGACTTTTACAAAAAAAGCAGCCAGTGAAATGTACCAAAGAATTTATAAGACTCTGGAATTTTTTGCAAATCATCCTGAGGTACCTGATGTTGAAAAAAAACGTGCACAGGAAGCAATTGCTGACTTTGCTAAAGTTCATATACAGACTCTGGACTCTTACAATGCTTCCGTTTTAAAGCAGTGTGCCAGCCGTTACGGAATAAGACCTGATTTTACTCAAGGAGATATGGAAAACGGAAATCTGGCTTTAGAATATGTTATGAAGAACAGGGATTCTGATGTTGTCCATTATTTAGTGAATGAAAAGAATTTTGGTAATCTTCAGGAAATAGCTTGTGATATTCAAAAAGAAATAATGCTTCGCTCAAGCCTTGCTTCTGATCCGGATAATTTTGAAAAACTTTGCAGACTTAAAAAAGAAGGCTGTATAAAAATGTGGAATGAAAATATTCCAAAACTTTTAAGTCTGATTAATGAGTTTAATAAAACTTATGATTTGTCATTTGGTTATTCCAGAACTATGGAAGAAAATAAGTTAAAAATAGACAATCTGGAGGAGTATATAAAAATTCTTCCGGATGATTTTTCTTCTTATAATTCCAGTTTGTACTCAGAGATTGCTGATAATTTAGGAAACTTTAAACTTTCAACACAGTATTTAAAAGGTAATGATGAGGATTTGAAATTTATTGTCCAGCAATTTAGAGGACAGGACAATCCTAATGCATCAGTTCCTGTAATGTTGATGAGTGCAGCATATTTGCGTGATTTTGATTCTTTTCTTTCGTACAGTAAATTTTTGGATGCTTTTATGAAGGAAGTAAATAAAGAAAAGCGTTCTTCAGGTTCGCTTTCTTTTTCTGATATTTCAGAAATGGCATTGAAAGCTCTTATGGAACAGGAAGATTTGAGAACTCAAGAACAGAATGCCTATGACAGAATAATGATTGATGAGTTTCAGGATAATAACAGCAAAAACCGTAATCTGCTTTTTCTGCTTTCAGGAAAACCCGGCTTAAAACCTGAAGAGATTTTGAGGGGAAGAGAAAATCTTATGCCTGATAAACTTTTCTTTGTAGGCGATGACAAGCAGTCAATATATAAATTTCGTGGTGCCGATGTTTCTGTTTTTAAACAATTAGGAGAAGACTTAAATACTGAGCCTGTAAATATGGTGTTTAATTATCGTTCTACGGAATACCTTTTAGATTCTTTTAATCAGATTTTTGGAGGATTTAATAATTTAGGTGAAAGAGTAAAAGATTTTCCGGAAGCTGTCTTCCCTGAAACTGTAGAACAGGAAAAAACATTCGAAGCAACTTTTACAGGTAACCAGATTTCAAAAAGAAATATGGAAGTTCTGGAAAGGTCAGAAAAAACTTTTAAAAATTCACCAGTTCATTTTTGCGTGTATGATAATGAGTTTCCTCCAGATTGTGAAGAAATTGCAAAAATAGTAAGTCCGTATCAAAGAGAACTGGAAAAGCTAGGAAAGGCTTCAACTTTTGAAGATGCACTTAAAAATGCATTTATATCGAATGTAGACCAGCAGTGTTTTTATGTTGCAAATGAAATTGCAAATCGTATAAAAGAGTCTGACGGAAATCTTTCTTATTCAGATTTTGCTATATTGGATAGATCCAGAGGGATGAGGAAAACTCTTGTAAAATATCTTTCATATTTTGATATTCCATATAATCTTGATGCTCAGACAGATATTTTTGGCAGTGCTCCGGTAAATGATATTTATAATTTATTAAGACTTTGTGTTTATCCTTCGGACAGAAAGTCGCTGGCTTCTTTTTTATGTTCTCCTTTTGCAGGTCTTTCTGTTAATGATGTAGAAATTATTTTTAGTAATGATTTTGAATTAGGAAAAAGACAGGACCAAATTATTGAAATTATCCGGCAATATCTTTCTGTAGATAAATTTGAGTTATTTATGAAAGCTCTGGATTTGTTTGAAAAAATAAAGAAAGAAGCAACCGGAAATCTTTTGGCAGAAACAATTTCAAATCTTTGGTATCAGTATGGTTACCGTTATGAAACGTTGTGGCATAAATCTTTTTACGTGGAATCTGAAAACTATGATCTTCTTTTTGAACTGGCGCGTAAATGTGACACCGACGGAGTTTCTCTATCGTATTTTATTGACCAAATGGAAGCTTTGCAGTCTGAATATACAGACAGTGATCTGGATGTAAAAGAAATTTCTTATCCTAAAGAAATTGGAAATGCAGTTGAAGTAATGACTATTCATAAGAGTAAAGGGCTTCAGTTTAAATATGTCTTTATTATGGGGGTCTCAAAAGATGGAAAGGGAGATTATTCTGAAAAAGACGAACAAGTTACAGTGGAAACTCCGTTTGGCGATTCAAGTTCCGTAGAGACAGAAAAGGCAAAGGCTGAATTCCGCCGCTTAGTTTATGTTGCTCTAACCCGTGCAGAAAAAGAAGCATGGGTAATAATTGATGCTTACAATAATGTAAACAGTATTATGATGAAACTTCTTAAGGCGTATTATCCAGAGATGGAAAAAAATCCTGCATATTCATTAGGTGAGTTTACTATGAAAGATGGAGCTCCTTTTGATTATATGTCGATTATGCCGGTGGACCGAAATACTATAAAGAATGGCAGAAAAGATGTACGTCCTGCAATACTGTCTGTTAAACATGATTTTATTAACAAAAATAAAAATATTTTTGATGATGTAGAAATTATTACTCTTGATTCTCAAATAGAACCTAATCCTGTTGTTGCCCCCAGCACTTTGGAAAAGAAAATTGAAGATGCGGGGAGTGCAATAAACTTGGGGGATTCTCTGGTTCCTGAACTGAAAATCCTTATGCCAAAACTTATGGAAAAGAATTTTAATTCAGCACATTTTGGAACTTTTGCACATGCTTTTATGGAGTCTTATGTAAGGGATTCTGAAAATGTTCTTCATAATCTTCCGGCAAGGGCTTTTCGAAATCTTTGGGATTTTAATAAAACTGAAGAGGAAAATTTTAAGAATCCTTTATGTGAACAAATGATTTCAGTTTGTATGAAAATGTGTAAGGCTTTTGAAGAATCAGTATTTGCAAAAGAATTGAAGACGTCATCAAAAAAACATCCGGAATATTCATTTATTGCAAGACAGAATGATTGTATAGTAAATGGTACGATTGACTTATGTTATGAAAGACAGGATGGGAAAGTTGTAGTGGTTGATTATAAAACTGACGAAGAAATTCATCCTGATATTTACTATCCGCAGCTTACTTGTTATAAGGATGCTGCAGCAGAGTTATATGGGGTGGAAAAATCAGAAGTGGAATGTTATTTGTTTTATCTTCGTTATGGACAGGCTGTAAACGTAACAGATTTTGCTTCAGATGAACTATTGCCACACATTTCTTAGGCTGTCGTGTTTAGTCTAAAAAGGGAATAATTGAATTTTTTAAGGATTTAGTATAAATTTTTTTATACGAGTTTAATGACAAACACCTTTGGGTAATTATTACTTAAAGGGGTTTAGTATATATAGGAGTTTTTTATGGCACGTACACATTATATTGCAGGTAACTGGAAAATGAACACTTCTAAAGCAGAAGCAGTTGCACTTGCACAGGATTTGGTTAGCCAGCTTAAAGGCAAAACTAACAAATTCATGATTGGTGTTCCTTTTGTATATCTTGATGCAGTAGCACAGGTTGTTAAAGGTTCAAACATTATTCTTGCAGCACAGGACTGTGCGGCTACAGATAATGGCGCTCACACAGGTGAAGTTTCTTGTGCAATGCTTAAAGATATTGGCTGCCAGTGTGTAATTCTTGGGCATTCAGAACGCCGCCACGAAATCGGTGAATCTGATGAACTTATCAATAAAAAGGTTCGCAAGGCTCTTGCTTCAGGGCTTGAAGTAGACCTTTGTATTGGTGAACTTCTTTCTGAACGTGAAGCAGGTGAAGCAGAACAGGTTTGTGCTTTTCAGCTTTCTGCAGGACTTGCCGGTGTTACAGAAGAACAGATGAAAAATGTAACAATCGCCTATGAACCTGTTTGGGCTATTGGAACTGGTAAAACTGCTACTCCGGATGATGCTCAGGCTATTCATAAATTTATTCGCGGATACATTGCAAAGCTCTACAATCAGAAAGTTGCTGACGAAGTAATTATTCAGTATGGCGGATCAATGAAGGCTTCTAATGCACCTGAACTTTTGGCTCAGCCTGATATTGACGGTGGTCTTATTGGCGGTGCATCACTCAAAGCTGAAACTTTTGTTCCTATATGTGAATGTTAGCAATTTGCGAAAGCAAATTGCAGGCGGAACTACATTTTATGATAGTTTTAAACTAAAGGAATGGTTCCGTTAGCAATTTATGAATGCTGGTTTTCAGTTTGCTTTTTTAGAAGATTAAGTATTTTACAGCCACGAAGTCACAGAAAAAATTGTGACTTTGTGGCTTTTTTTATTTATTTTTTTTAGCATAGGGGAAATCTCTTATGGACAAAATTTGTATGGGGGGGGTATATTTATGTATAGTAAAAATTTATTTTGGAGGAAATAGATGAGTGTATTAAAAAAACGTTTAATGGTTCTGGCAGGAATTCTTACAATCCTGTCTTGTTTTGTGTTTTCCGGTTGTCAGGTTCCGGAAAGTCCTTATGTTGATGTAGACTGCGGTGAGATAAGTTATACTACGTATTACAATATTGTAAGTGGGGTTGCAAAAGATTTGTCATATGAGGAATATTTAGTGCTGATTGCAAAAATAAAAGCTGCTTCTAATTCTACAAATGCAAAGACAGGTCTTACAAAATCAGATACAAAAAAATTTATTGCAAACAGTCTTAATATAGAGTCTGACTCTACATTGATTGACTCTATGATTTCTTCTGTTGAAAAACTGGATACTGGAAATTCTACACTGTTATCTTGTAATAATACTGCAAAAACTGTAGTTTATTGGTTCAGTTTTAAAAAACTATAGTCTTATACAATCAGTTTAATATAATATAATGTGAACGAAGT
>JABUUX010000418.1 GCA_021442965.1 Treponema sp. | reverse complement strand
GAAGGTCGTGCAGAAGGACGTGCTGAAGGTCGTGCAGAAGGACGTGCTGAAGGTCGTGCTGAAGGTCGTGTGGAAGCCAGAATTGAAATGGCTAAAAATTTCATAAATATTGGGGTTTCGGTTGATCAAATAGCACAATGCACTAATCTTTCTGTAGATGAAGTTTTGAAAATTAAAGGTGAAAATTTTTAAACCTAAAAAAATTGGATTAATTTTGTAACATGAAAAAACGAACTTTCTTATTATCATTATTTTTCTTTTTACCTAGTTTTCTTTCTTCTCAAGAAAAAAAGATTTCTTTTAATTTCTTAGGCGGAGTTTCTTTATTTTCAAATACTGCTAGAGAATATGTTTTCTATAGCAATGGTAATGTAATGAGTCGTCTTGATTGGAATGCAAAAATAATTCCTGCAATTGAGGGGGAGGCTCAGTTTGATTTATTCAAATTTATTTTTAATGTAAATTTGAATATTGCATTCCCTTTGCAGACTGGTGATATGCAGGATTACGATTGGATTACAACTACAAAAGAACTGGGGTATGATAATTTTTCAACTCATGATTTGATTTCACAAAAATTTGTGAACATTGATTTCAAAACTGGCTATAAAATTGAAGTTCCTTATGTAAATTTCCTTCCACAAGCTGGCATTTTTTATCGTAACGTTAAATATGAGGCTCACGGGGGGTATGGACAGTACTCTGCTGAAGGGCCTGTTAATGACTCTGTTTTAAAAAAGAAATTTGCCGGGACTGTATTAACTTACGAATATGATGTTTGGGCACCGACAATTTCTTTGAAAATTGATTTCCATTTGCTTAAAAATTTTGGTTGGGAATTCGGTTTTTACGGAGCATTTATTCCATGGCTTAGTTATAGGGCGATTGACTCTCATTATACTACAGCTACAGAATATGATGATACAGGAAATGGTGGTTGGGGTTTAATTCTTGGTACTACCGTTAGTTACAAAAAAATAATTGTTGACTTTTGTTGGGAATATTTTGAAGTCCTAACGGGTTCAACTGTTTCTTCTAATATTGGTCTGAACTCTGTAAAACATAGTCAGCTATCTATACCCGGCTTAGATTCTTCCTTATTTAAAATAAGTTTAAAGTATAGATTTTAGAGAGAATAGAGAAAATATAAATTTTTGTTATAGATTAAAAAATTTTAATAATTAATATTGACATATTGGAGATAAAGACGTATTCTCTAAAATGTAAATACAAAATACACCTATCTAAAGCAGAGTCTTGCTGTAAATGTTTTATTAAATCAGAAAATTTTTAATTAGTCCGTTGTGACGGTACCCGAAAATTCGAGGTTCGAGATTTTTTATGTCCGGAATTCATCGTAATAATTTAGGTAGCATTACACGTTGTTATATAGATTCAAAAGTTGTGTTTCTGAATCATATTCACAGTCACAGTTCTTGGGAGGAATTGCGAAAAAAATTAGGTAAACCTAAGGAGGTTTATTATGAAAAAACAGATTATTAAAATCGTTAGCTTAGTCATGGTTCTGTTTGGTTTTGGCAGTCTTGCAGGCTGTTCCATGCCAATGGACTCAGGGGCATCTGCAGAAGGGTTTAATGATATTTCTTCTATTATGACTCGTTCTGTAGTTGAAACTCGTTGTTATGTATCTGGATATGCTCTGTACAGTCCGAATGATCTTACTTCAAGCCAGCTTCTAAAAGGTGCATCAATTCCTGTAAGAGTTGGTGTTGTTGAAGCTTCAGTTGAAGGTGACCGAACTGTTTATTATGATTCAGCACGTCAGGCTAAATATGGATATTTCTATATTACTGATATTTCACCTGAGTCTATTACTTTTGCATATTTTACATTTGATCAGAATGGACAGAGTGATACTGCTTCTTCCAACGGTTCTTATACAATTAAAAGAGGTGAAAGAATTGATATTACAGGGGATGGTAATCCTGATGTAGCTTATATCAGAGCTTTCAACCGCAGAAAAGGCAGTGAAAATAATATGTGGCTTGGTTTTATTTCAAGTACGGAAAATAAAACTTCATGTATGTTCTCTATTATGCCTGAACAGTATTCAAGGAGTGTTTATCCTGGTGGACTTATTGCGATTACCCCGGACGGACATTACGTTGTAAATAAGTATGAAGTTGGAACTACAAATCGTGCCGCAGTTAAAGGACTTACATACGGTGACTATGTAATGGATTCAGAAGAAGGAACTTATCAGATTTATGCAGGCCCTACAATGAAAAATGGTGCGGCCCGTTCTTTGGAAGAAGGGGAACTTCAGACAATTGAAATTGATGAAGAATCTTCTGATGTATATCTTTTTAATGCATCAAACTTTACTGGTGAATATAACATAAATGATTTGTTTGAAAAAATAGGCAGCAAAGTAGCTCAGGAAGATTATAAAAAAATGGATCTCGGTCAGGCTGTAGGTTATTTGAATAAACTTCTTGGTGAAAAATATTTTGCAAAAATGATTTATGAAGAGCATAAGAATGAAGACATTTTCAAAGAAATGATTAATGATTCAGTTCTTAATGCTATTGAAAATCCTGATACAGTAATTGAGGCAAGTGGTGATATCATAATATTCAACAGAATGTTCCTTTCAACTTTCTTTTCTGAAGTAACACCTTATTTTCAGGCTACAGAAAATACATTGTGTGGAATCTTCCCGTGGCTTAGTGCAAGCCTTGGAGAAACTGCTGAAGATAGAATTGACAGTGACTATGAACGTGCAGTAAGTCTTGCAGGCGGTTCTTTATCTGCAGCCGAAGAAGCAGTATTTGCACAGGCTCGCAGTGCAGTATTAAGAGGACCTAGTAAAGATGCAGAAAAAGAAAAATATGGAGCAACTGTAGATGAAATTACTGAAGGATGGAAGGAATATGTAGACAAGCGAACAGCAATACTTGAAAAATTCAATACTTGTTTAATTAAAATCCCTCTTATGGCACTGGCAAAGGCATGTATTCCAAATGATGCTCTGAAGCAGGCTTTCTCTTCAATTGCTCCTACAGCAAAGGTTGGGCTTGGTGGACACATTAATATTTCTTCTTCAAACCTTGAAATCGGTGTAAAACTTTACGCTTTGCTTCAGGTTGAGCTGGAAGATGAAATCAGATATTCAATTTATCATCAGTCACTCTTTAAGAATGATGATGTAAAACTTGAAAGGGAAGATGGTAAATTCTTTACACAAGATGATTTGAAAGAATCTGGAATTGATGCAAACGATAAGCAGGCAATGAATGATTTAATCAGAGCTAAAGTACTTGATACCGTTGCATCGGGCAAAGACAGCCGTTGGGGAAAAGTATCACGCTGGGTTGTTAATAAAGCTGAAGGAGGTCTTAGTGCAAATCCATACCCTGTTGTAACACCATCTGAGTACGCACTGGATTTGTTCAAAGTAAATAAACCTTTTACAATTGGTGTGTTACCGATGTATGTTTCGTTCTCTGGTACATTTGATATTATTCTGGATCTTTCTGTAAGAGGTGAATTCAAAAATATGTTTATGGGATTCACATATCTTATGGGACTCGAACCTAAATGTGGAATAAATGTTTCAGGATCTACAGCAACAAAAATTGCTAAAATTGGACTGCTATTCCTGGGACCTTTTGGATGGGGTGCAACAGCAATTTGGGAAAAGGCATCTCCTTCTGTTAAGCCATATGCAGACTGTGAGTTTGTAAATATGGGATGTTCTTACATGGGACTTAAGAAAAAGTCACAGGAAGAGAACAGAGTTGGTATGGGAATTGTTGGTACGATTACACCTATTCTTACATTAAAACCAGCGGTTGGTGTAGGAATAAATGAGAAGTATTTGGTTACAGGAGCTGAGATTAGTGCACCGGTAAGTTTTGCTCTGCCTTTGTCAGTATTAGTCGGCATTACATGTGATAAAGATTGGAATCCAAAGTTCTTTGCAGAATTCCAGCTTGATTTAGCAATAGATCTTTCTGTAAAAATTGGACTAAATGCTCAAGGAAAGATTGGTGTTATTAAAGTCGGTACTAAAAAAGAATATACTGTATACCCTGGTGCTGTTACACAACGTTGGGTTCTTCTTGATGCAGCTATCGAAAATGATAAACTTGTAAAATGGAGAACCTTTGAGCATGTAAAACCCAAAAAATAACCTTTAGAATTAGACTGAAAGGGTGGGAGGTATTAAAAAAGTACCTCCCATTTTATCTGTAAGTTTTATAGGTTGTTGAAACAATCTTAAAAAACTTTTTATAAGGAGAAAAAATGAAAAAAATATTTTTTATGTTATTAATTCCAATGCTTTTTGTTTCGTGTTCAAAATCGCTTACTGTAGAAGAGGTTAACGTTGGTGATATTGTAATGACAGATGGTTCTGTTTTAACAGTTGAAGAATTTCCAAATTACAAAGGAAAAGAAAAACCTGTTGCCGTTATATTCCGCATTATAGAAGGAGTAAATGGCAGAATAATTGGAGTGGGACTTGATCAGAAAGAAGAACCTGTTCCTTTTGCTTACGAAGATACAAAAGCTTTTACAATAAACTTCAAATCTACGTCAGGTGGAGTTATAAATCAGCGATATGATCCTTCAACAGATTCATACAAAAATGATGGTTTTTTAGGTTCTAAAAGCGGAAAGGAAAACTGGCAAAAGGTAAAGAAAGTTATAAAATCGAGTGGACTAAAAAACAGTGAGTTTCCGGCTTATGAATTTGCTCTGGACTATAAAAAGAGCCGAGATTTAGGAAAATATAAAGATGAATGGTATTTGCCTTCTATCGAAAATCTTTGGTATATTTATGAAAATAAAGATATCATAAATAATGCTTTTAGGGTTTGTGGAGTAGATGAATTATATGATGTGCTTTTTTGGTCTTCTTCGCAATTTTTCGTAGCTTATGATTCCGTTTTTGCAATGTATATGGATGATGGTGAAGTAATCCCAAATTTAAAAGATCATGATGCTTATGTTCTTGCTGTCCATGATTTTTAACTTTAAATAAAATTTTGTGACTCAAAAAATCTCTCAAAACGATTTTGTTTTGAGAGATTTTTTTTATGTATTCTAAGTTTTTTGATGTGATTTTTTTTACAAATGCAGGTTTATTCAGAAGCTACGCTAATCCAGAATTCAGGACCGTCAACAAAATATTTTTTAAATACTCTTTGGATATCTTCTGCGGTAACTTCTTTAATTTTTTCACTTCTGGAATCAAGAGCAAGTGGATTGTTATACAGAACAAGACCTGTTGCAATTCTTCCAGCAAGTCCGCTAGTTGTTGTTTGAGATGAGTAAGTTGTATTTATCAGGTTATTTTTATATCCTTCAAGTTCAGACTCAATATCAGAGAATATAAAACTTCCGTCACTTTTTGTTCCGGTAATTACTTTTCCTGATGTCATAATATCTCGGGCTTCTTTCATATATTTTTTTATATTCTGAAAATCGGAGCAACGGTATATCATTTCAAATGCTACATTTGCCTGGTTTCCATAAGAAGTAACGTAGGGGGTGTAGCAGGCTCCGTATTTACCTCTTATAACACTGTACATTATTTTATTATAAATGAGTTCAGCAAGAAGAAAGGCCATATAATCTTTACCTGTTACGCTTTCAGCAAGAACAGCTCTGGCTACATGCCCCGATTCTCCGCAGGAAGGATGTGTAAGTGCCAGAGTATCGTTCGGTAGTGCTTCTAACGGTGGAATTACAGAAGACTTTATTTCTGTATCCGGAATAGAAAGATTTCCCAATGTGTTGTTCAAGTAATCCAGTAAGGAAGCAGTATCAAAATTTGTAACTGCAATAATAAGAATTCTTCGTGGATCCATTTCTTTTTTATGAAGGTCAAGCATATCTTCGTATTTCAAATTATATACAGATTCTACTGTGGGTGTACTTTTTACATTTAGCGGATGATTTTGATAAATCAATTGGTTTGCAAAATAAAACATCATTGATTCAGGATCATTCATTTCCTGCTGTAAAGACTGCCTGTAATCATTTAGTTTTATTTCCCATTGTCTCTTGTCCAATTTAGGAGATAAAAAACAGTCGGTCAGAATGGCAAGGTTTTTTTCAAAATAAGTATCTATGCATGTCATAGAAAGGGATGCATTTAAACTTCCCGCACGCCCTGTAATATAAGAGCGGGATTCATATTTATGAGAAAGAATTTCATCTCTTGAAAAATTTTTTGACTCTTCAGACATCATTGAAAATAAAACATTTTCAAGACCTGAATGTTCTTCATCAAGGTATAGTGTTCCTCCTCTTACTGAAATACTTAAGAAATCAATTCTGTTAGCTTTATTCGGGAGAAGATATACTGGTATACCGTTTTTAAGTGTAAAAATATCGAGGTTGTTTGAATTGTTTTTTTCTGAAGCATAAATATGTGTAACAAGTGAAAGGAAAAGTATGGTTGTAAGAATAATTTTTTTCATATAGCACATCCTTAGTTTTATTTCCACCAATAGGCAGCATCTTCTGTTATAACTGTATAGTCGCAAAGTTCTTCTTTTAACGTTGCTTCATATAATTCATCATTTATATAAAGAGTAACAGCCGGAGTTTTTGTCTTGATATATTTTTCAACAAAATATTCTATGTCAGAAGATTGAACTTTCATAAGGTTATCTGTATAAGTAAAATAATAATTTTCAGAAGTACAAATCCACCAGAATCTAAGTGATGAAAGCAGTCCTTCTGTGGTTTCCTTTTCATAAATGCTGTCATTGGTTATTCTTATGCGGACTTTTGAAAGCTGGTCTTGAGAAAGAGAGGTTCCATCGGGAATGGCTTCTTCAACTAAAACAGGAAGTTTTTCATAAATGATTTTTACTCGTTCTGCAAGCATTGTTTCAGGTTTTGCCAGAATAATTTCAAAATTAATTTTACCAAGGTATTTTCTTGTAAGATAATTTGCAGAAATGTAATCTGATTTTGGAATTGCAAGGTTTCTGTCGTTTATTAGACTTTGCTTAAATAATCCTTGCGGGTCTGCCAGCAGAGAAATAAGAACATCCGCTGAATAAGTGTCTTTTGTGTTAAAGGCAGCGTCCGGTCCTCTATATTCTATTTCTAAAACAGCTACGCTGTCGGAAATTACATTGCATGGAACAACTCGTAAAACAGGTTTATTCGGACTGTTTTTGAAGGGATCTGTATCAAACTGTGAAAAACTTTTGGACCAAGGATCTTTTCCTTTTTTCCAGGAACCATAAATTTTTTCTGCAAGAGTTTTTACAGTTTCTGGATTTACATCTCCCCCAACAAAAAGAGCACAGTTATTTGGAATATAATATTTTTTTTGAATATCCTTAAGTTGTGCAACCGTTGCATTTTGTACAACATTCGGATTTCCAGAAGGTTCTGTCTTCCATGGGGCTTCATAGAACATTTCTTTTGTTGAATAATAAGATGCATAACGAGTCGGATCTGAAACGTCTGCGGTGATTTCAGAAAGAACAACTTGTTTTTCATCTTCAAATTCTCTATTTGTCATAAGAGGATTTCTTATTGCCTGGCTCCAAAAATCCAGACCTTCTTCAAGTTTATCTGAAGGTATTGTAAAATAATAGTTTACATACTCAGGGGCTGTAGAACCGTTCCAATTGGAAACTCCTAATTTTGTTAGTTCTGACTGTATTTCTTCTGCGGTTTTGTACTTTTTATTTCCCTTAAACATCATATGTTCATATAAATGAAAAAGCCCTGCGTTATCGGGATTTTGGGAAACGCCTCCCGCTTTTACCGCAATCTCAATATAAACTAATGGTACGGTATGATTTTCGGCAACATAAAGTGAAAGCCCATTTTTTAATTTATAACTGTATAGGTTTTCAATAGGAGTTTCCTCCGCCATAACAGTATTGAGCGAAAGAAACATAGCTGCAAAAATAGTAATAAAGGATTTTGTTTTCACGTAAATACCTCGTATAATATTAAGTTTGCAACGCAAACTTGAAGATAAAAGGTCGAACACTATTTTGTAAGACTTTTTATTCAACCTTTGGGAATACTTTAAGAATACTATATAATTATTAAATGAAAAAGTGAGTGTTTTTCTAGTTTCTCATTTATAGTGAATATCTTATCTTTCGTACTGGGAGTTATGATAAAAATGATAATTCTTTAAAAAAGCTCTATTTTCTTGTAAAATTAAAACAAATGGAAATTTCTTTAGGTAAGACAAATTACAGACAAGTTTGTTCAATGCTCAGACTTATTTATCAGAATCCTGGAATTAACAGAAAAGCGCTAGTTGAAAGCCTGTGTATAGACCGAGCAATGGTAACTCACATTTATAATTATCTTGTCAGTCACGGATGGCTTATAGAGCAGGAATCTATGCAGAAAAGGCTCCCTTTGGTTTTAAATAAAGACCGAATTAAAGCATGTGGGGTTGAGATTCAGCCGGAATTTCAGGTTCTTACAATATGTAATCTTTCTGGGGAAGTGCTTTTTGAAAAAGAATTTGATGATACTGTTTATGATGTAAACGCATTTTTAAATTCTACACTTATTCCATTTTTAGAAAATATTGATATTGAAATTGCCGGGCTTGGACTTGCTATTCCCGGAATCTGTCAGAAAAGTGAAAATGTAATTTTAAAATCGTATCCTCTGAATCTTTCAAATAGGGTAGAACTTCCAAAGGAAATAACTATAAAAGGAAATGTTATACCTGTATTTATAGAAAATGATGTGAGATGTTGGGGATGGGGTAAAACTGCTTTTAATAAAGAAAATGATCCTTTTTTTGTTTTTATACAGCATTTTATTGACAGTAAAGAAAATCCTGAAAAATTTATGCGTATTACCGGGGGTAGTGCTTTTTTTATTAACGG
>JABUUX010000153.1 GCA_021442965.1 Treponema sp. | reverse complement strand
CCGCACTTGGGTGAAGAACTTTGGGAAAAACTTGGAAACGCAAAAACTGTAGCTTATGAAAAATGGCCTACGTTCAGCGAAGAGTTTTTGAAAGATGATACAAAAATGATTGTTGTTCAGGTAAACGGAAAACTTCGTGATAAGTTTGAAATGCCTGCAAATGCAGCAGAAAATGAAATCAAAGAAAAAGCTCTATCCTCAGAAAACGTAAAGAAATTTACAGAAGGGCATGAAATTGTTAAAGTAATTGTAATTCCTGGAAAACTTGTAAATATTGTAATCAAGTAACCTAAAAAAAAATCCGGGCTTCTTATAAAAGAACACCCGGATTTTTTTGATTTTTTTAATCAACCAAACATATTTACTTTTTTAAGTATCTTAATAAGTGCATCTTTTTCAATAAAATCTATCGGGCGGCCATCAATAAACTTGTGCGCTGGCTCAGAAAATGAACTCATTGTAACACAATACCCGCGGTCACATTTCAAATCACGAATTTTGCTGTGAAATTCTCTTACCTGAATGTCACCTATTACGGTGCTGTTTCTGTAGAATCGGAACAATTCTCTGTCTTCAAATTTATCAGTCTGGACAGTACATAAAACTTCAATACTTTCTGACTGAACAGAAACATCTTCAAATTTTACCAAAGCTTTGGGATAGTATACTGTTACAAACTTGCGGCACAAGGCAACAAATTCGCTGGTACCAGAAAGTAGATAAACCTGCAGATTTGAGTTCTGATTCAATTCTGAGTACCTTGCTACCAAAGCTGCAACATCTTTATATCCTGCATGTACAGCATCAATCTGCTTAAGCAAAGCCAGTCCCTTTGGAATATTTTTAATTGCTATGTATGAAAGTGCACATCTGTATTTTATCTGTAAAAGATTCTGATCCGGAACATTACTCAATTTTAAACCAATTTCATAATCCTGAATTGCTGCTTCAAAATTCTTCTGTCTTTCATGAAGCCTTCCCGCTTCAATACAACTTCTTGGTCCATACTCAGGATCAGGTCTAAGGTGAGTAAATATTTTTAATGCTTTATCTCCAAGTCCTGTTTCTGTCATAGCTACTGCAATGTCATACATTACTTCTTTGTTATCTGGCTGCAGATCCATGGCTTTTTTCAAGAAAGGTAAAGAATCTTTATACTTTTGAACTTTGAAATAAGATATTCCCAAAGGCTCGTAAACCGCTCCACTTGTAGGATTCAAATCGTATGCACGTCTCATGCAATAAATGGCTTTATCATAGGTTCCGGTTTTGTACATAGCAAGTCCAAGGTAATAAGCAGTTTCAAAATTCTGAGGATCCTTTTTCATAGCAACTACAAGAGAATTAATAGCATCTTCATATTTGCCAAGCTGATATGCAGAAACTCCCATCCTGCGTGCCGCCTTAACCATATCAATTTCTATATGTGCAGCAGCTATGTAAAAAAGAGTCTTATAAATATTCCAGCTTTTTTCCCAGTTCTTTTCTGAAAAATAAAGTTCACCCAAAGTATTCAACGCCTGAACATTATGAGGATCATGTGCCAGTTTTTTTTCGGCATCCTTGATTATTGAATATCTACCGCGTGTTGACTTTGTTCCCGGTTCTGAATCACCTTTTTTTGCTTTGGCATTTTTTAACACCATGATGATAATAACCAGAACAGCAACTGCGATTACAGCCAGCAGAATAGGTACAGCCATTAATTAGTCCTTCAATTCATTTACAAACTGAGCAATTCTTTCCAAAGCGATTTTGATTTTTTCTACAGAGGTTGCATAACAACATCTTATGTGACCTTCGCCACCTTCTCCAAAAACACTTCCAGGTACTACAGCTACATTATATTTCTGAAACAGCTTAGTTGCAAATTCTTCGCTCGAAAGGCCGGTTGATGTAATATCAGGGAACATGTAAAAAGCACCTTTCGGTTCAGGAACGGGAAGTCCCATATCATTAAAAGCTTTTACCATAAGATTTCTGCGCTGTTCATAACTGACACGCATTTTTTCAACTTCTGTCCAGCCGTTTTTAAGTCCTTCAGTTGCAGCATACTGACTGAAAATTGGAGCACATATAGTATTATATCCGTGAAGTTTTACTATCTGAGCCAAAAGTTCAGAAGGAGCCGCTATATAACCAATTCGCCATCCAGTCATAGCAAAAGATTTTGAAAAACCATTCAGAATAATTGTATAATCCTTCATTCCGGGAAAACTTCCTATAGAAGTATGTCTTTCACCGTCATAAGAAAGTTCACAGTAAATTTCATCACTAATGCACCATAATTCATGCTTCTTTACAACTTCTGCAATCTTTTCCAACTCTGATGCAGGAATCATCGTTCCTGTAGGATTGTTTGGAGAACAAATCATAACAGCTTTAGTTTTAGATGTACAAAGTTTTTCAATCTGATCAGCGGTAGGATAAAAACCGTTTACACTTGTATCAAGAGGGATAATTTTTGCATGACACAGTTCGGCTAAAGGAACATAATTTACGTAACATGGCTGAGAAACTATAATTTCATCACCTTCATTTAAAATTGCACGCAAAACAGCATCAACACCTTCAGAAGCACCTACTGTAATTAACACCTCATTCTGTGGATTATAATGCATGCCGTAAGTTTTCATATATTCAGAAATAGCTGAGCGAAGTTCTATTAGTCCCCAGTTTGAAGTATACGATGTATGCCCTTTTTCTATATGATAAAATGCTTCTTCCCTCATACACCACGGCGTTGGAAAATCAGGTTCCCCAACAGAAAGACTGATAACATCATCGTGACCAATAAGCATTTCAAAAAACTTTCGGATTCCGCTTGGCGGTATATTCATCATCGATTTACTGAATTTATCTTCTCGTGTATTCATCTTTATTTCCTGTTATTCATTCTTTGATAAAGTTTATGTTGTTCAACTGTATATTTTTTGAACTGATTTTACGCCATTGCTCCTTCACGCCCGTCTTTATCTTCTTCTATATAAACAATGTCATTTTCTTTATACGTATTCATTATAAAATGAGTAGCGGTGCCTCTTACTCCTTCCAATGTTGCAAGTTTACGGGCTACAAAATCACAAATACTCTGAAATGTTTCACCTTCAATTACAACTTTTAAATCATAATTTGCACCGCTCATAAGATAAAGTGATTTTACCTGCGGGAAACGATAAATGCGGTCTACAACTGCATCAAATCCACGTTCACGTTCAGGAGTTACCTGAAGTTCAATTTCTGCACAAACCTTGCGGTCTTTCTGTCTTTTGTCTGGATTTACAACAGTTACATATTTTAAAATTGTACCGTTATCTTCCAAATCCTTAATTATTTTTTTTACTTCATCAACAGTCTTTTTTGTCATTGCCGAAATATCTTCGACCGAAAGTCTGGCATTCTGCTCCAGCAGATTAAGAATTTCATTCATATTTTTTTCCTCAATTATCATTTTTCTTAGTATAATACTTCCCCAGAGAATAGTTCGACAAAACCACTGACTGGTTCATTTTCAGGACAGCATTGTATCCGCTATATAAAAAAAGCCCCCACACCCGTGAGAGCTTTTCTTTTTATCTTGCGTATTCTACAATTCGTGTCTCACGGATCATAGTCAGTCGAATTCTTCCAGGATATTGCAAATCTGTTTCAATCTGTTTTGCAATACTTCTGGCCAGTTCCTTAACTTCACCGTCAGGAACTTTTTCGTTATTTACAAGAATACGAAGCTCTCGTCCTGCCTGAATAGCATACGCCTTTTCAACACCAGGGAACTTTTCTGCAATCGCTTCCAGATTCTCCAAACGCTTAACATAATTATCTATGGTTTCACGTCGGGCACCCGGACGGGCAGCAGAAATAGCATCTGCAATCTGAACGATAATTGCTTCGATTGTAGTGCCTTCCACATCATTATGGTGCGCCGCAATAGCATTTACTACTCGGGCATCTTCTCCCATCTTGCGAGCCATTTCGGCGCCAACTTCTGCATGGTTCTGGTCAGAATCATTTTCTGCTCCTTTACCAATATCGTGAAGAACGGCAGCACGCTTGGCCAGTTCTCTATTAACTCCGATTTCTGCAGCAATCATAGAAGCCGCCATTGCCACTTCTTTTGAATGAGTAAGCACATTCTGACCGTAACTTGTACGGAAATATAAACGACCTAAAGCTCTTACACCTTCAGTGCTCATATTATGAATACCCAAATCAAAAAGAGTTTTCTCGCCTTCTTCGTAAATCTTGTTCTGAATTTCGTGAGTTACCTTCTGAACAATTTCTTCAATTCGTGTAGGATGAATTCTACCATCCGAAATAAGGCGTTCAAGAGATTCTTTTGCAATTTCTTTACGAACTGGATCAAAACAAGAAATAACAACTGCTTCAGGAGTATCATCAATGATGATATCAACACCTGTAAGTGTTTCCAAAGTACGAATATTACGTCCTTCACGACCAATAATACGTCCCTTCATTTCATCACTTGGAAGGGAAACTGTAGCGACTGTAATATCACTGGTAGTTTCAGGAGCAATTCTTTGAATAGTTGTTATCAGTACATCTTTTGCTTTCTTTTCTGCAGTAAGCTGTGCTTCCTGTTCGATTTTATTAATCATAACCTGAGCATCATGACGGGCTTCATTCTCAAGATTTTTGATAATAAGCTCTTTTGCTTCCTGTGCAGACATTCCGGAAATACGTTCCAGTTCTGTTCTGTATTTTTCTTCTTGTTTTGAAAGCAACTCTTCTTTTTTTGACAAAGATGTTTCTTTTTCTAAGATTTCTTTATCTTTTTTATCATACTCTGCTGCACGCTGATCAAGGAGTTCTTCCTTTTTGTTTACTCGTGCTTCAAAACGCTGTACTTCAGCACGGCGTTCACGGTTCTCCCGCTCCTGCTGGTTTCGTTCCCGAATGAGCTCATCTTTTGCATTGAGCAAAATTTCTTTTTTCTGTGCTTCAGCCTCTTTAATAGCATCCTGTGTAAGACGCTTGGCCTTCTGTTCTGACGCAGTTAACTGAAATCTGGCATAAAACCAGCGAATAATCCATCCAAGAACAAATCCTGCAACAGGAAGAACTATGTACCATACCCACCCTGGTATTTTTTCCATTTTTGTTCTCCATGTAATACGTTTTTTAAAACATATAGAAATGTTCACTTCTATTTTAATACAGTATGCTGAATTTTACAACCCTAATATTAAATATCTCCATATTAGCAGTTTATATTTATCTTGAAGTAAGTGAATTTATAATTTATTATTAACTTATGGATGAGGCTCAGAAAAAAAGCACCTTTGACTTACTTGTTGCAGGTTTAAACTCAGAAGAAAGAAAATCACTGCTCTCCCGCTTGAACCAGCCGGGAACAGAACAGATTGAAATCTGCGATGACCCTCTATTAATAGACAATTACACAGGCACTCTAAAAAGCCGCCTTGCCAATGAGTCCATTTTCTACAAAATCTATATCTGGCTGAGGTCTTTTTTTTCAAAAACAAGTCAGGAAAAAATCTATAATGACGATTTACTTATGTCTTTGGCAAAAAAAATCAACCGTGAGCATCCCGGAATTGTGAATCCCGGTGCTCAATATCTTGATTCCCTTTTTTACGAAAGACTTAATGCATTAAAACAGGCTGCTGATTTTTTCAAACCATATCTTTTTATTATTGATGAAAATCCTGGTCCCTTCTATGTTTTTTTAAGCACCTTTGTAACACCAGAACTTTCTGACAGAATTAATGAAGCTTCTGATCCGTATAATCTGAACCCGGATATTGACCCCACACAAGAGGTCAGAGCGGAACTCCTAAAAAAAATGGACGAAGTACTTAAAGGCATCCCTTCCAATCTTCGCAACGGAATGTACAGTGCAGCGAAAAGTGTTCAGTGGCTGAACAAATTCTGTAATCTGCCATTTATTCACTTTATTTCCCAGTTTACAGACATTCGCGACGGTATTTTTACCTGCCCTTATAACAATGCTAAGGTAGATTTTGAATCTTTTGCCTCTGTTTTTGACAGTCATATTCTGGTACCGAATGAAGTGCTTGAAGCAATCTTTCTATTTTCGCAAAAAAAAGAATTTTCTAAGAACTACCTCAGTGCCGACATAGAAAACTCCGTTAAAAAATTTATGGGAGTTGCAACGTCTCATTTTGCCACGATAAAGCTTTTTCTTTCCGTTGTACCTATGTCCACTACAGGAAAAATCATTTTCCAGGATTATGACTGGGTTCCTTCCTCTACAGGTGGCGGAGAAGACTGGTACGTAAAATACAGAAACCAATGGAGAAAAATTATTGAAATCCGCTGGACAGATTACATCAAAGAAAGAAAAAAAGAAGACCTTGCAACAAATCTGGAACATGACTTTGGGCTAAAATCATTCCCAGAAATGCCGGTAAGACCTTGGAGTACACTTTGGGGCGGTATTCCGTTTGGCTATGAACTGACTGGAGGTTTTTTAGCATGGTACTGCACAGAACTGTATAAATCGGACCAGGAACAGCTTAATACACTGATGATGGAAGGAATCTTCTTAAAAAGTGAAAACCGCACTGAATTTTCAGAAGCTCTGGATTCTTATATAAAAGCAGCGACCCGCATGAATGATATGCTGGCAAAACTTGAATTCAAAGGCGAGTATGCAAATATCTTTGAAGAAATGGAAAGTCAGTCTTCCAGAACTTTTAAAGCACAGTCAGATATTGAAAATCTAATAGCAAAACTTGAATCTGAAATTAAAGTAACCTCTATAGATTTTTGTGCTGCCATTAAAAAAATCGAAAGCATTTTTAAAGGCATTTTTGATGATGTATCAGACGGCGTTCATGCAACACTTCAGAATTTAAATTTAATTCGCGGGCACGATAATATGAAATTCAAAGATGACCTTCGTAATACAAGACTTAACCTGAAGAGAACCCTCTTCTATCTTTCCGAACTGGATCCTATTGATTCACCTTCTGGAAAATAATATTTTATTTTAATCGGAAACAAATATGACTTACTTTTTTGAAACATACGGCTGTCAGATGAACATAGCCGAATCAGCCTCTATTGAACAATTGTTTATTGCACGAGGCTGGAAAAAAGCTGAAGATGCTCAGATTGCCGATATGGTAATAATCAACACATGCTCTGTTCGCCAGACTGCAGAAAATCGGATTCTTGGAAGATTGGGATGGTACAGCGGGTTAAAAGCCGTGAGACAAAAACAACCTGGTGCAAAAGCAAAAACTTTAGAACTGGCTCAAGATTATGTTAAAAATGAAGCAAAGCCCCTTACTCTTGTTGTAACAGGCTGTATGGCGGAACGCCTTCTTGACTCCTTAAAAAAAGAATATCCCTGCATTGATTACGTTGTAGGTACTTACGCAAAAAAACATTTTGGTGAAATTATCGAAGCCGTAGAAGAAGGACATAAAACCTGCCACCCCGATAATTCTGAAAAGTATCAGTTTGCCCCTCTTTCTTATGAACCAGGTGCATTTACCGCCTTTGTACCAATTATGCACGGTTGTAATAATTTCTGCACATACTGCATTGTTCCGTATGTTCGCGGTAGAGAACTTTCCCGTCCTGTAGATGAAATCCTTAAAGAAATTGATATTTTGTCCGGATACGGAGTAAGAGAAATAACACTTTTAGGACAGAATGTAAACTCTTATAACTCAGACGGGAACAATTTTGCATCACTTTTGAAAAAAATTGCAGACAGAATTAAAGAAACAAAATCATCCATTGGGTGGGTCAGATTCATGTCCAGTCATCCAAAAGATTTATCTGATGATGTAATTAAAGTAATTTCAGAAGAAGAAGTTCTTTGTCATCACATTCATCTTCCGGTTCAACACGGTTCAACAAAAATACTAAAACAAATGAACAGGCGTTACACAAGAGATGACTACATTGCACTTATTGAAAAAATCCGAAAGGCCATTCCGGATGTATCGCTTACTACAGATTTAATGATGGGGTTCCCCGGAGAAACTGAAGAAGATGTTCTGGATACTCTGAATCTGATGAAAACCATAAACTACGAAAATGCTTTTATGTATTATTATAATGTACGTGAAGGAACCCCAGCAGCCACATACCCAAATCAGATTCCAACAGAAGTAAAAAAAGAAAGGCTTCAGCGTGTAATTGATCTTCAGCTGCAGATTACTATAGAACAGATGGAAAAAAGAGTGGGGCAAACAGTAAAAGTACTTTGTGAAAATATTAGCCGCGACAGTGAAGATGAACTTTTGGGAAAAACCCAGCAGGATGAAAGAGTTGCTTTTAAAGCAGACAAAAAACTTATAGGAACTTTTGCAACTGTAAAAATTGAAGCATTGAATGGCAATACATTCCGCGGAGTTCTAGTCTGAATTTTTAAGCACGTCTACCACATGACTTCCCGCTCCTATTAAATCAGGACGGGAAGAAACAGACAGTACATATTTTTTATACTCACTGAAAGTTTCGTCATCCATAGCATTCAGTTCCCGGCGCATATAATCAGAAGGACCATCCGGTGAAAAAACAACAAGCCTTTCAAGCCCTGCCAATTTATTCAGACGATTTATATCTTCTATTCTGACATAATCATACAATTCTTTTTCATCAGCCTGTACGTGAAAATCTTCTGATAATCCGTTTTTTAATTTGATATTAGGAAGGCGGTTCTCTAAAAGACAATAAGTCAGAACAGAATATTCATTCATCGTATAAGCAATCATAATAATGCCGTCTTTTTTTGTTACCCTTTTAGCTTCCGCTATTGCCTTGAGTTTTTCTTCATCTCCAATCAAATGATAACAGGGACCGAACATAATAGTCACATCAAAAGTATTATCAGATAAAAAAGAAATATTTCTGGCATC
>JABUUX010000378.1 GCA_021442965.1 Treponema sp. | reverse complement strand
GTTGAAACTATGAAAGGCATCATGACAAAACTTCGCACCGAAGGTCTTAAAACTTTGGGCGGAAAAACTGTTACAAAAATCCGCGATGTTCAGGAATCTGTAGAATTTGATCCTGCTAATCCAGCAGCAAAAACTCCATACGGACTTCCAAAATCAAACGTACTTCAGTTCTTCTTAGATGGCGGTACAATTGTTTCTGCACGTCCTAGTGGAACAGAACCAAAGATTAAGTTCTACATTAATTCTGTAACACCAGTTACAGACGGAGACCTTACTTCAGCAAAGACTTCGGCAGCATCTCTTTGTGACTCTATTGAAAAAGACATAAAAACAATACTTGCAAATGCATAATTAAAATAAAGTTAAACTAAACGGGGCTGTCTGAACTTTTTAGACAGCCCCGTTTTTATTTATTCATGAATTTTATCAGCGTGTTGTAGATATTTCATTCCAGCCGGTTACCAGTCTGTCTATAACGCTCTGTGCCAAAGAAAGTGACATACGAGCCTTGTTCATAGCAATAGTAACATCATGAATATCAACAGAATCAGGATCTGTTATCATCTTTTCTGAAAGCTTATTAACATCCAACTGCTGTTGATTCATTGAAGACATTGCATCAAATAGATAATCACTAAAGGAGCGACTTGTTTTTGATAGTCCGTCTTTTGCTGCTGAAGGAATATTATTTAATGGAGCACCGGCAATATCGCTGAGTTTGGAAAGCCCTGTATGTGCCGGATTTGTGCGGGTCATCTGTAACTGACCGAAATCTTCTATTTTCATTTTTCCCCTACCTCTTGTCAGTTTAAATCTTAGTGCTTTTTTTGTAAAGCATTAATTTTACTGACCTATCTGAAGCGCTGCACTGAACATATCTTTTGCACCGTTTATTACAGTTGCATTGGCCTCGTAAGCACGGGAAGCTGAAATCAGATTAACCATTTCCTCAACAATATTTACATTCGGGTATTCAACATACCCCTGATTTGGTCCTGATTTTATAGCATCAGGATGACTTGGATCATATACAAGACGCCCCTGAGATGTGTCTTTTTTAATTTCCAGAACTTTTACACCCTTACCAGGACCGTTATCTAAATCACTTGGTACAAATGGATTTCTCCATTGCGGATGACTGTCTGCAACCGGAGTCAAAATCACAGAAGATTTTTTAAAAGCCCCTCCATCCTGAGTACGTGTTGTAGAAGCATTTGCAATATTATCTGAAATTACATCAGAACGAAGACGTTCTGCACTCATTCCTGTAGCTGCAATATTTATACTGGTAAAAAGTCCCATAGTTTCCTCCTAAAAAAGTTTTGAAGATTGTTTCAACAATCTAAAACAAATTTTCAGCCATAATTATTTTTTCATTGCAATATTTACCTGACTGAATTCAAAGTTTGTAAGCTGAGTAAGCAGGCGATACTGCATCTGAATCTGAAGAATGTTGTTTGCTTCAACTTCAGCATCAACGTTATTTCCGTTTGCTTTAGATGTTGTTGTATAATCCAGTACACGACGAGGAGTTACGTCACGGTAATCGTATGGTTCATTAAGTGGAATGTGTCTTGAATCTGTGCGCGTAAGCTGGAAGCCGTTTCTGGCTTTTTCTTCTGAATCAAAAGCACGTTTCAGTTCACTTTCAAAGTTTACTGTTGTGCGTTTGAAATTTGGAACTTCCGAGTTTGCCAGGTTATTAGCTGTTACCTGATATCGCAAAGAAGTAGCGTCCATTTCTCTTTGTAATAAATCTATTGATCGTGTAAATGTGTTCATACTCTATTTTTCGGCTTTTAAACATAAGAGTTTAGTTTTTTTTCTAAGATGATAAATTTACGTTATACATAAAGTGTTTCTTGAAGATTTTAAGTATTAAACTTACAATATTAATATATGGAAAATATGAATCCTACAGTCTTTGTTATTGAAGACGTTGAAGAAATATCATCTTTAATTTGTCTGTATCTTTCTAAAGCAAATATCACCGCAACTGCATTTTCTACTGCAGAAGACGCATTAAATGAACTTGAAAATAATAAAATACCCGACCTTTTTATTCTGGATTTAAATCTTCCCGGAATGAGTGGTTTTGATTTTCTTAATAAATTAAGGGAAAACTACAGCAAGGCAATTCCTGTAATCATTGTTTCTGCCCGAGGCTCTGATGAAGATATCATAAAAGGTTTGGACTATGGTGCCGATGAATTTGTTACAAAACCATTTTCTCCAAGAGTTCTTGTTGCCAGAGTTGAAGCAAACCTCAGACGTCAGGCAAATACTCTTTCACAAGCAGAAGAATCCATATCTTTTGGAGAATATACACTTCTTTTAAATTCCTGCGTTCTAAAAAAAGGAACAGTAAAAATCCCTCTTTCTACAAAAGAATATGAGGTTTTAGAATTTCTTCTTAAAAATCCCGGAAAAACACTTACTCCGGAACAGATTTATGATGCTGTGTGGAAAGTTAGTTATGGAGATATAACTGCCGTTGCTGTATACATACAGAGGCTCAGAAAAAAACTTGAAAAAGATCCTTTAAAACCGGAATTCATAAACACTATTTACCGTCAGGGGTATATGTTTACACTAAAACAATGCTGATTCGAAAACAATTTACGCTTCTTATTTTATTTATATTTGCAATCCCTTTCTTAAGTGCGGTTTTTATTCCCGTTTATAATTTTCTTTCTTCTCCCAACAGGATTAAAATGAATGATGCAGAAGAAATCGAAAAACTTTCAGAATATGATTTTTCAGAGAATGACTTAAGTGCACTTAAAAAAGAACTTTTAAGCACGCCTCAGGGAGTAGAGACAACTGTTGTTCACGGGTCAGAAATAATATATTCTTCTTTTTCAAATTTACCAGACTATGTATCAACAATCACACAATTATGGGATTTTATCAAAAAAAATTCAAATCAATACATTTATCAAACCACATCTGTATCTTTTGAATCTACCGACCTAATGGTATTCACAAGATTTCCCAGACAAGTAAACAGATTTCACAAAAGACAAAAAATGACAGAAAGCTTATTTTTAATACTTTTCTTTTTGGTTGTTAACTGCTTTTTCATAATCATTTATATTTCCAGAACAGTATTCCGCTCAATAAAAATACTTGAAAAACAAACACAGGATATAGCTTCTGGAAAACTGGATACAAAAATTGATATCCCAATAAATAAAACAAATGAAATAACCTCTATTTCGGACTCAATCGAAAAAATGAGACTTTCATTAATTGATGAAGAAAACAGAAAGAATAAATTCATTATGGGTATAAGTCATGACCTTAGAACTCCAGTTGCCATTATCAAAGGATATACTGAAGCACTTCGTGACGGAGTAATTACTGAAGAAGAATTTAAAAATACACTCACACTTATTGACACAAAAGCAAATCAACTGAACGGAATGATTGATACACTTATTAATTTTGTTAAACTTGAAACAAGCGATTGGAGGCAAAATCTTCATAACGGTTCCATTACAAAACTTATTATAGAATTCGGGCAGAATACAGAAAGCACCTGTCGTGTTTTTAATAGAATTCCCTTAATTAATATTAACTTAAATGAGGATTTTTTTATCCCTTTAGATCCCCAACTTGTAAACAGAGTTTTTGAAAATCTAATGAGTAATGCATTACGCTACACAGATGAAAATGACAGGATTTCTATTATTGCATTTAAACAAGACAACAAAATTTTATTAAAAATCAGTGATACAGGTTATGGCATTTCAAAAACAGATTTAAATCATATATTTGATCTTTTTTATCGGGGCTCGTCATCAAGACGGGAAGAAGGTATGGGTATAGGACTTTCAGTTGTTAAGACAATTATTGATACTTTAGGATGGTCAATAGGAGTTGAATCTATAGTAAAAGAAGGAACAACATTTACAATTACTATTCCACTATAAGTTCTTCAAGAAAGCGGTTCAAATACAAAATACCATTTTCATTCAAAGAATATATTACATCCTCTTCCAAGCAAGTAATATGTGCCAATCCATCATTTTTCCACTTTTTAAATAAAGCTTCAGCTTTAACAGGAAATTTTTGTTTAAAAGAATTTTCATAATGTTTTTTTGATACTCCGCTTAGTTTCCGTAACCCCATCATAAAAAATTCAAACTTTAACTCAAGTTTACTCACTTCTTCAATTTCTGAAGTATCATCACATAATTTATCTTTCCAGGTTTTTATATAGATTTCAATATCAGTATTATTTGTCCATCTGAAAGCAGTTCCATCATCCCTATAAAAAGAACCTGTTCCCCCGCTCCCACAACCTAAATAAGAAACTCGATTCCAGTAATTCAGATTATGAAAACTCACTTTATTATTTTTACAAAAATTTGAAACCTCATATTGAACAAAACCATTTCTTTTAAGAAAGTCTCTTCCCTTAATCCAAAGACTGTCGCTAAAATCAAAATCATAGTTTAGTTTTCCTTCCTCAAGCATTTTTCCCATTAAAGTATTTTCTTCAAATGTAAGCGAATAAAGTGAAATATGATTTGCTTTTGTCTTACAAACTTTATTCAATGCTTCAAAAAATGAACATTCAGTTTCATATGGAAGTCCTGAAATTAAATCTATAGACAGTTCTCCTTCCCAATTTTTTTCTATAATTGAGAAAGCCCTTTCAATCTGTTTTCGGTCAGCACGTCTTTTGCAAAAGGACAGAACTTTATTATCAAAAGACTGCACTCCCATAGATAATCTTGTGACTCCAAAAGAATATAATACTTCAAGAAGTTTTTCTGTAACATCATCAGGATTAATTTCAAATGTACACTCTTTTATATTTTCACGCTTGACGTAAAAATATATTTTGGAAAATATTTGCGTAATCTGATGTTCAGTTAAAAGACTTGGAGTCCCACCACCAATGTAAACAGTTTCTATATTAGTGTCATCATTATCCAGGCGAAAAGAAAGCTCATTACATAAAGCCTCTACATATGAATCAGGAACAGATAAGACAGGCTTACTAAAAAAATCACAATAAGCACATTTAGAAAGGCAAAAAGGAATATGAATATAAAGACTTTTAAAAACCTGCATTAACGGGCAAGAATCCTGAATTTAGAAAATGGGAAGTAAACAACCAGCGCTTTGGCATAAAAATCTTTATGCGAAACAGTACCCCAAAGACGTGAATCATCACAAGCTTTGCGGTTATCACCTAACACAAAATATTCATCCTCACCAAGAACAACTTCATCAAAGTAACCTTTTACACCAATCTCGTTATCCCAAGTTGGTGGAACAGACATAAACGTTACATTATAAGGATGCTGTTTTTCACGCTGCTGAACAAATTCAAATTCTGTAAGAAAATGTTTTTCTCCCTGAGGTTTTATATACATTACATAATCACGCATATAAATAGTATCTCCTGGAAGAGCTATAACACGGCGCAGTTTTTGCTGAGTTCCAGGTAAACCTTTTTTTTCTATAAGTGAAAATTGTTGACCTGTAAAAAAACTTACCATTTTGTCACAAAAAACAAATACCTTTCCATTCTCTGTTTTAGTCTGAGGTTTTAATAATATAACATCACCTCTTTTTACAGTCTTTGTTATGGGAGTGACTAAAACTAGAGAACCTGACTCAAAATCAGGAGACATAGATTCAGAAGTCTGCCTTACAGGAAATACAAGATACGCCAATATTAAATTAACAAAAGCAATAAAAAAAATAATAAAAAATATTGTTCCAAGAATTTTCTTAGTGCGTTCTTTTTTTTGGGTTACTGAATATGCATAAATCTTTTTGCTCATAGATATAAAATAGCATAATTCAGAATCAAATTAAAGTCGAGATAATTAATACAAGAAATACTTTTGATTTTAGAAAAAAAAAGCTCCCCATTACGGAGAGCTTTATTCATATACCCTGATATTATTTAACAGGCCATAAGTGAGAATACCATTGCAAACAGAGCAACTGTTTCACAAAGACCTACAACAGTAATATACTGGGCAAAACCTTTTCCTGTATCCCCAAGGGCATCTGAACCTGCAGCACCGGCTTTTCCCTGTGCAATTGCAGAGAAACACATTGCAAGACCTGAAGCAATACCAAGACCAAGAAGGAATCCTGGATTCTTATCTGAATCTTTCATTGTATTCATAAGAAGGTAACCGTAAATAGTCTGAGTAAGTGGAGCACCGGCAAATACAGTAAGAATGAAAGGAGCGGCTTTATTGTTTACGTAACAACGTTTCCACGCTCCAATAGCAGCCTGTCCTGCAATTCCAATACCAACTGCCGAACCGATAGCGGCAATTCCCATACACACAGCAGCACCAAACAAACCAAAATCAAAAGTCATAATTTACTCCTATACCCTTTATCGGGCTAATTATTTTTATTTTATTCAGCTCTTTCTTTGAAAGGCTGGTATTTAAAGCCTGACCATGACATACCAAGATGACTTGAAAACTCAAGTGTATTCAAACGTACACCATGAACAACAACGGAAAGCAGATTTAAAATCATATTCAATCCGTGTCCAAAAACTAACAGAAGGACTGCAAATACAAACATTATAAAATGTCCTAAAAGCGGTCCAGCCATTGTATTTACTGTAGAAGAAATAGCGGCACCAGCAAGTCCTACTGCCCACAATCTGATGTAGGAAACAATATCACTGAATACGTTTACAACTCCAAGCAGTACAGAAATAATTCCTTTAACACTTGCCAGAATTGAAGCTCCAATTTTACCCTCATAGTTTGCAAAAACAAAACTGAGAACAAAACCAAAACCGACCAACCCAATTGCTATGAGGCCTACAGGAATGCCTTCTATAACCAATCCAAAACTGAAGATTTTTCCATCTACTACCATCGAAAGTACAACGTAGAACATTCCCCACAATTGAAGAAGTGCTCCTAAATCTCCAATACATTTCAAGCTTTTTCTATTTCGAATCATAGCCTTAATATGTGCAACAGAAAGCTGCATTAAAGCAAGAATAAAACAGAAAATCTGAAGATTTTGCGCAGTAGAAAGACCGCCCTCAGCTTCAGGCGGGCACCAGACTGGAAGCCACAATTCATCAGCATAAGCATTTGAAATAAGTGGAATTGACAAACCTTTAAGCCAGTCAGGAAGGATTTTCATATCCAAACCAAACCAAGTACATGTAACCATTCCCCATATTACAGTGGCTGCACTAATTAGTATTCCAAGTGGATACAAAGCTGGAATTCTTTTCTTTTGGATAACATTTTTAAGAGAAAGAATAAGAAAAATAGCAAGAAGTAAAAGACCGTAACCACCATCTCCAAAAATCATTCCAAAAAATACTGTAAAGAACAACAGGAACCAACCTGAAATATCATATTCTGCATAACCAGGTACTGTTCCCAAAAAATCTGTAAGAGGATAAATAAGACTTACAAATTTATTATTCTTCAGTTTTGTAGGAACTTCATCAGGATTTTCTGGTTCCTGCCATGCTACAGCCCAGTCGTGTTCTTTTGCAAATTTTTTGAATTCTTCAAGATTTAAATCTGGAACGTAACCTGAAAGCCATGCCAAATCAGTCTCTGATCCTTCAGATTCTTTTCCCATTCCTGCACTGACATTTTCAAATTCGATATCATATTCCAGTTTTTTTCTATAAGTCTTTATAGCAGGAATATAAACAGAACTTTCTTTTTTGAATCTGTCAATTTCATCAATCTCTTTTTCACAGTCTTGGATTTCCTTCTGAAGTTCCAAAGTAGAACACCTTGGAAGAGGAATTTCAAAGGCTTCTGGAATCATATTATCAGGGCGTTCATCTCCTATAAGCAGAAAACGAACAATTCTGGAATCATTATTTACAAGAATTGTTTCAATGTCTTTATCAATACTTGTATATTTTGATGCAGGAAGTTCATACATTTTTAGGGAAATACCTTTTTCCTTTAGGTAAGCAAAATCTTCAGGATTAACTTCCCCCCACAAAGTAAAACGATCCAGTTCATTAACATCGGCAGATATTATTTCAAGAAGCTGTTTTTTTCTTTCAGCTTCAGAAACAACACGAGCACACAGAACCTTTGTTTTTTCACTTTCAAGTTCAGGTCCAAATTTCTTTTTCTTTTTGGACATTTTAACTTCACCCAAAACAGATTCTGCTACAACTGCATTATTATAAACTTCTTTATAGGCTGCAAGTTTTTCACTGGATCCTTCCATTGGTTCCAAATGAACAAGACCAAGTTTACGAAGATCTTTCAAAGCCTCGTCCCGCTCCCGATTCAGCACAACGATAGAGACTTTTTTCATTTTTTCAATCATTTCTGAGCCTCCTCATCGTCTTGAACAGCCTGAAGTTTTTTCTTTGAAATTTTACTTCGGACAACTGCAGCAACCTGTTCATCACCCAGATAAACAGAGATTTTTTTGATATTTGCTTTGGTTTCAGGAATCTTTACTTTTTCAAAAAGATTTACACGCTGTGTTGTAGTACGTAATTCTTTTGAAAGAAGTCTTACCTGTTCATCAAGAACTTCGGCTTCCAAATCCAGGGAAAGTGTTTTTTCCATACGATCAGCAGCCATATCAATCCAAAGAGGAGTTTCATATAAATCGTAATCTCCCCGTCCAAAGTCAGCTCCTTCATAAACTGGAATTGTAACACCCGCAATATTTCCAATTCCCTTTTTTATATTGCGGACAGTTACCATATCCGGCTTAAAAGCATCGGCTTCTCCAAAAACCGAAATCCATTCTTTGAATTCGGCTTCCAGTTTTACACGCTGCTCCCTAACTTCTTTGGCTTTGGCATCAATCGAGCGAATTTCTGTCTGCAGCTGTTGTTTTTTTAAAAGCAGAGTCGGAAGATATCGCTGGTACATTTTCAACGCATCTTTCTGAACTTTCTGCTCATTTTTTGTCAGCTTAATTTTTGCCATA
>JABUUX010000346.1 GCA_021442965.1 Treponema sp. | reverse complement strand
AGTTCCATTTTTTCCTGTTTCTTTGTAGAATTCTGTTCTTGTTCCAAGAGTATTGTCCGGGTCATCATCATTACCGGCTTTGTAATAGTAAGCGTAAATTTCAGAAACAGAATCATCATCAGTTACTGTAGTTGAAATACTTCCCGCATGACTTCCGTTAATTGTAAAGAGGTTCTTATCCTTATTAATGCCGTTAAAACCGATTGAACTGTCAGCAGAGTTTGAAACATCTACTACAGGATTATCAGAATCCTGGTCAATGTAATAATCAGTATTTACAAGTTCTTTTTCGTTTCCCGCTTCATCAATAGCAGTCAGTACAATAATCAAATCTTTTTTATCTACACTTGATGTATCAACTGTAAAGTTTCCGTTTACATTATTATTTTCCTGCTCAGTACCAAGTTTATTTGCATCTGTTCTTGTTCCGGCATAGAACTGGCATTTTGTTTTAGAGTATTTTATTGCATCACTTGCATTGAAAGAAACTGTAATTTTTTTATTTACACAAGTTTTTCCATTGTATTCAACATTCGGTTGAACTGCGTTAATGCTGATTTCAGGCTTTTTAAGGTCTACAGTAATTTCACGGTATACATCAGAAGAAGAACGACCATCTTTATCCTCTGCTTTAAAGGTAAAGCCCACTGTGTATTCCTTATCATCCTCAAAAGCTACAGTATTCTGAAGGCTTCCAGGATACTCAAAACTCCATGTTGTGCTTGTTAATTGTCCTGCAATATTACAGTCATAGGTCGTGTTCAACTTAACTTCGTTTCCACACTTTACGTTAACTGTACACAACACTTTAAAAATTTCTATTTCACCAGTAGCTGATCCTGTAAATTCATAAGACTTTGAATTTACAGTTGAATTGTTTACAAGGTTTAAGTATTTTCCTGCAGACTCATTATATGAGTTGATTGTAAGCTGTGGCGGTGTTCCTGAACCTTGAGCTTTAAAGCCATAAAAGTATCCGTCTGCACACAGAATGCTGTTTTTTTCCTGATCTTCACCCACTGCAACAAGGAAGTAAAATTTTCCAGGAGTAAGAGTTGGTAATATATAGTTATAATTCAAATTAGTTGCAGAAGCATCAAGTTCAAAATCTTCATTTCCTGTCTGTTTTATTGAAAGAGGTACAACCTTATCTGCACCAAACTCTGTTATTCCGGAACAGTCCACCTCATATTCATATTTTGTATAAGAAGCTCCGTTTTTTACTTCTTCTTTTGGATACCCGCTCTTTGCCTTTATGTATTTTGATGAATCAAAAATGGCGTTCCCAAGGGCTGTTGTATAACTGTCAAAAGGACCCACCATAAAAAGCCTTAAACTTGAAGGTACAACGTTAATGTCATCACGGCCGGCAGTATACTGAACTGTAATACTTATTCCGGAGTTAGCCGTAGAAATGATTTTATCTTCAGGCAATCCATCTTCAAAAGAACTGGAACCAATATTAAAATACGGATTGTTCTTTGGATTCAAGCTGAAAAATACTTCATTTCTTGTGTTGTCTTCCAGAATCTTTTTTACAGCTGCACCGGAATCAATAGTTTTTGTACCGTTAAAAATATCTCTGATTTCTTCTGTACTAAGACCAAGCCCCTGACTTACAGAAGTAAGAGAAGTTAAATCATCTGTAATATAAAAATCTTTAGTACTGTTTCCCGCTGTTTCATTTTTTTCTTCGCCAGGATTTATATATTGTTTTGCATTATCAAAAAATTCCAGTTCACAGGAATAGTTTTTTGAGTCGGCAGCATTTTTATAAAGTTTCTTATAGTTTTCTTTTAAAGTTTCACCGTCGGCCTTGTTGTTGTCTGCAAATTTTACCCCGTGAGAATTTGAAATCTGAATTTCCTGTTCAGAAAAAAGAACACCCTCATCACCTGGTATTCTGTTTCCGCTTGCATCAAGCTCAAATACTTTCATATCCATTCTTACAATAGAATGTGCTTCTTCTATAGTTCCGGTAACAGAAAGATTTGAACCGTAGCGGCTTGGGTTATTTACACGTTTTGAACCAGGTTTACTTGCAATAAAGAATGGAGCGGTATTATCTACTTCTACAGTAAGACTTGCTGCCTGAGATTCTTTGTTTTCTTTATCAATGCTTATAACTTCAATTGTGTATTTGCCGTCAAGCATTTCCCAAGTGCCGTCATCATTCTTCTTATTCAATTCAAACTGCCATTGAGCAGAATCACTTGTTGCCGTACCTTGAGGTACTTTGGTTCCCGTTACAGGAAGCTCTTTTGTAAAACTTTTTCCTGTAGTTGCACTGGTTACAGTTACTTTTACAGAAGAAAGTTCGCGGTCATCCGTTGCATTTCCTGCCAGAATAAAGGTATCGCGGATGATGGAATTTTTAGGAGGATAAGTTATCTCCACTGTAGGTCGGCTTGTATCTACCGATGCACCAAGTCCGATTTCGCAAGAAAAAGTTGTTACACAAAAAACAACCAGTCCCAAAAATCCTGCAAAAAGATTAATAAAATTTAAAGTCTTTCTATTCATAAGTAACCTCCAAAAGTGAGTACTAAACTTAAATTTAAACTGCATAAAAACAGTACAAAAAATCCATTATATTTAAAAATACAACCTTTTTTGCTAAAGAACAAGTTTTTTTTGGAGATTTTTTAGATTTTGTAGAAATTTAAGAAATTTAGGAAAGATGTGCATACACCATATCTTAAGACACGGTATATGCACATTTTTAAAAAATTTACAGCTTAAAGACAGGCAAAAGGATTATAACCGTCATCCCCATCATTCTGATTTTTCAGATAAGATGCAGCGCTTAAATCCTGTTCCACAGAAGAAGCCGGAATCAGAGCAAGACGCTTGTTTTTTACATCAATTTCCTTAATAACAACCGCCATTTCTTCTCCGATTTTGTAAATCTTCTTTATATTTGTGTTTTTATTTACACCTTCAAGTTCTGAAATATGCACAAGTCCGTCTATTCCTTTTGCAATATTCACAAAAATGCCAAAGTCTGCAACACGAACAATTTTTCCGCTGTATTTTGTTTCAAGTTTAAGGTCTTTTGCCTGAGCCTGCCACGGGTCATCCAGTAAAGCTTTTACACTAATAGATACTTTTTCATTTTTCCAGTCAGCACGGATAACCTTAGCCTTAACCCTCTGTCCGGCAGAAATAACAGAGTTTATATCATCTATGCGGTCATACTGAATTTCAGAAACCGGAAGAAGTGTTCTGAATCCGTTTACATTAACAAAGGCACCGAAATTCTGAACAGATTCAACAACACCTTCCACAATTGCACCCGGCACAATTTCTTTTTCCAAGGAAGAAAGCTTTTCGGCGTGTTCTATTTCACCCATGGCTCTGTTTGAAACAAGAACATTCTTTCCGTCATTTTTATATTCAGTGATGATAAAAGGAAGTGTACGTCCTACGTAATATGAAGACTCTTCCTTCTGCCTGAAGCCCATCTGAGAATAAGGACAGAAGGCACGAATCTGCCCGATTTTTACTTCGTATCCGCCTTTAATTTCTTTTTCAACGTGACCGTCTACCGGAATTTTTGAATTAAAAGCGTTTTCAATCATAGATTTATCGGCTTTATCACCTGCAATTTTTGCAGTAAAACGCATTTCTCCGTTTACAAGTCCTGTAAAAAATACTTTTACGCTGTCACCTTCTTTTACAGTCAGATTTCCTTCCTTATCAAGAAAGTCTGAAGTATCTGCAATGCCTTCACTTTTTGCACTCAAATCCAAAAATACAGAGTCATTCTGAATAGCCACAATTGTTGTTTCAATCTGTTCACCAATTTCCAGTCTGTTGTTCATCATTAATTCCTGTTTTTATAATTTTGCTATAAGTTCCTTTACTTTTTGAAAGGACTCGTCTGAGATATCATGTTCAATTTTACACGCATCTGCCGAAGCCTGTTCCTTACTTACTCCGATTTTTACAAAAAAATCAGTAAGAATTGTATGGCGCTCATAAATTCTTTCAGCAATTTTCTTTCCTTTTTGCAAAAGAGAAATATGCCCTTTTTCATCAATTTTAATGTAATTTTCGGCTTCCAGATTATGAATAGCCACACTGACAGAAGGTTTGGAAATTTGAAGGGTTCGTGCAATTTCAACAGCAAGAACCGGTCCTTTCTGGTTTAAAACCAGAATAGTTTCAAGATACATTTCTGCAGATTCACGGATAACCATGTACAGTTCCTCAATTTTTTTGTTTCTATCCTAACATTTTTTAGAGTAGTTTTCTATGTTTTTTTTCCGATAATTTTTATATGGCAACAAATAAATTTAAAATTACGTTTGAACCTGTTATTATTCTGGTTCTGACTCTGATTACACTGGCAGTTTTTATTCTGGAAGCTGTATTTCCAGGTCTTTCACTTGATGAAATCTTTGTAGCTCCTACATCCCCAAAAGGTCTCTACCCTTTTTCTTTTACAGACCCGTTAAGCTACGTAAGAATTTTTACCCACATCTTTGGAACTAAATCTGTAGAAACATGGGCTTTTCTTGCTATTTTATTTTTTATTACCCCCGAAGCAGAAGAAAAATACGGAACGTTTCTGCTTATTCTTATGATGCTAATTTCGGTTATTTTTTCTGGAGCACTGTGTGCATGCTTTTGTACCGGTACCAGTCAAATTTCAGGAATAGAATGCATTTTCTGTATGGTTTTATTTTTACGAATTATTGATTCTTTCAAAAGTAAAAGTGTATCACTGAATCTGTTTTTAATATTTGCACTTTTTATTCTTATTGAAATAAGACTGAATGGAAAAGCTTCATTTATTCCGCTTCTTATAAACACAGCCTCAGGAATCTCTGGAAGTTTAATTTCATTCCTTGCTGCTAAAAAAGAAAGAAATCCAAAAGCCAGTACAAAAAAGCCTGTTAAATCTTTTTCCAAAATAAAGAAAATAAAAAACGTTGAAGAAATTGATGAACCCCAAAGTGCAGCCTTAAATAATGAATCAGACAGTCCGCGTTTTAAGAAAAAAACCGTTGTATCAACAGAAGATGATGACACAACGATTGTAGGAACCATTACCTTATAAAAAATTATAAAAGTTTGGAAAGTCCTGCTGTAAGAAACAGTTCATCCTGATACCAGTCTATAAGAAGCGAAAACACTTCCTCCTGATATTCCGGGCAGCTTACGCGGATTTTCCAAACCGTTCCTGAAAGAAGATTTTCTTCAGGCACTTCAGAAATAGAAGTCCACTTACCGTTATACTGTACTTCAAAAACAGCCTGTTCTGTTATATTTTCCTCTGAAACTGCATCATAAGCATAAGGATGGATTTTTATTTCTCGGCGTTCATTTTTCAAAAAGTCAACATCAAGTGTAAGCTTTTCATTTTTTACAGAAAAACTTTTCCATCTGACATAAGGCCCTACAACAACTTTAATTCTGTAATTTCCGTCTCTAAGAAATACAGTTTTCATGTCATAAACAGTGTATGGAGAATCCGCCTTCTTTTCTGATTTAATAAAAACTTTCTTTATGCGTGACCAGGTATCCGTCCCCTTAACCCTGAATTCCCGTGATGTAAATTTTATTTCAGGAATCTCTTTCCCGTCATTCAAATAAAACGTAGCTTTTACAGGAAGATCCAGTTCTCCCGCTCTGAATACCGATTTAGGCATAAGCATTTCAACATTAACAGGATTATACCAATAAGCAAGTATCGTTCTGTGAATAACACCCGTATAAAGAAGCACTCCTAAAACAGCCGCAGAACAAACTGTTCCAAGACCAATTTTTTTTGCAAGCATCTGCTTTTTATCTTTTGGCTCCATAGCTTTAGGAGTCCATTTAAATTCTTTATCTATAGAAACAGACCTTGCCAACTGAACACGCAGTTCATGAGTGTCATAATGCTTAAGATACCTTTTTACTGCCCTAAGAACTCCGTCTACAGTCTGAAATCTTTTTCGCGCCTTTGAGTTAATCATTTTTGCAATGATTTTCTGAACTTCAACCGGAACTGATTTTTCAATTTTTCTTGGAGATTTGTATCTTCCCTTTTTAATTACATTTATATTTTCCGGAGTAAAATCACCGGAATAAGGTTTTACACCTGTAATCATTTCGTAAAGAGTAATGCCCAAAGCGTATATATCTGCACGGTTATCTACCGAAGCACTGTCATCAAACTGTTCAGGTGGCATATAAGCGGGAGTTCCCAATGCAACACCATGAAGGGTCAGATTATCTTCACGTTCACTTTCATCACTTGCAATACCAAAATCTGTTATTTTAATTTCACCGCGTTTTGAAACAAGAATATTACCGGGCTTTATATCACGGTGAATTACTTTTTTAGAATGAGCATATTTTAATCCGTAGCAGGCATCCTGCATAATCAGCATAGCAACAGGAACCGGAATCTTGCCCTGTTTCTTAATAAGTTTATCTATGGCATAACCGTCCACCAGTTCTTCAACCATATAACGGAATCCGTCTTCTGTAAAATAATCAAAAAGATGAACAATATAAGGGCTCTGCAAATCCAAAAGAATCTGAGCCTCTCTTTTAAAACGTTCAGCATTGGAAGAAGAACCCCGTCCGCGTGCAGTAAATTTTTTTATTACAACATAACGCTTAAGGGAAGGATGCATAGCACGGTACACCACTCCCATTCCACCCTTGGCTACAATGCCAAGAATTTTGTACTTTCCAATCATTGGAGGAAATTCATCACTCATTTTTCAACTCCTACTATATCTGATTCCGGATTAAACTTTTTATTTTCAGATACCATTACAATATTTTGTTTTAAAGGATTGTGAATTTGAATAAATGCACCTTTATATTTTGATTTGTAATTTTCCTGAACCGGACGATGCCCCGAAATCCAAACAGGATTTTCTGTAAATTTTACCGGGCTGATTTCTGAAATAGTTTGAATAACGCTATTCTGAACAGCATCCCCATTATCAGTCCATGTAAGTCCGGTCACAACTTCACTGAATAAAACAGAATTAATTATTTCTTCACGTGAAAAACAAAAAGCCGGTTCTGCATGAGAAACAAAACAGGAAGAAGAAGCATAAAGCAAAGGAAGATTTTTTTCAAACTGAAAAATTGTATCCAATGTTTCTTTCCCGTAAACTTGTTCCATAAAGGACTTTACCATATTTCCTTCATCCGCATATTTTCTAAAAGGAAAATCTCCGCCACTTCTCTCGTTCTTAATATTTTCATGATTACCTTTCAAAAAATGAAAATGCGACGGAAACTTTATTTTTAATTCCATTAAATCCATTAAAAGAGAAAGTCCATACTTCATTTCCTCTTTCATAAAATCGCCATCGTATATGTCATTTTCAAAATCTGCCAGAGCACTCTTCCATCTTTCTACAGTTGTTTTTTCTGAATGAAGTGCATCCCCTAAAAAAACAACACGTAACAATTTATTTTCCAATGCAGAAAAAACTGTTTCTTCTTTATCTGATTTTACAAAATTTATTTCCGGTAAAATTTTATACTCAAGAATATTTTTTAGAAAATAAGGGCGTGCATGAAGATCCGGAATAACAATCACAGGAAGCGAATCTGAAAAAAAATCCAGAAGACCACCGGGATTCCCTTCTATATTCAAAGGTCTGTATAGAGAGTCTTCGTTTTTTAATACTTCCAAAGACTTTTTGCTTTTTTGTAAAAGCTCATCCTTTGAAGGAAGTCTTATATTGTTGAAAAAAAAATCTGTCATTTTATGAAATTACAAAAACTGAATTTCCTACCTGAATCTGGTCTCCAATATTCAAGCGGACGTATTTATCTTTGGGAATACGAATAGAATTTACAAATGTTCCGTTTGTGCTGTTTTCATCTTTCAAAAAATAAGCATTCTTAATTTTTTGAATAACAGCATGATGGCGGCTTGCAAGTTTATTATCTACTACAATGTCATTATCAGAATCTCGTCCAATCGTAATTTTTGCTACAAGTGCAATTCTCTTATTATTAAACATAAGGTATGATGCACTTTTCCCGCTTCCAAGATTTTTAAGCTGTTTTCCAACAGGACTTGTAGTTGTAATTGTCTCATCCATTTTTTATACCTTCCTCTATAAACATTTTTTTATAATTCAGAGTCTTTTGCTATCAATGGGTTTCTGAAAATATCCAGCATTGGGAAATAACCTCTTCCGATTTTCATGAACATGCGAATCATTTTCCAAAGTCCTTCCCTCTTTTTACGATCCAGACTTGCAAGTTCATGAACAATTTTAGCAGACTTTTGAATTCTATTCACTTCTAAATCTTTGGTAGATTTTGCTCCTGTAGCCCCAATTACTTTAAACAGGATTTCTGTAAATTCAATTATCTGCTCCCCCGTCAGTTCACCAGTCCATTCATTAAACGTATTCTTAAACAGACGGCTTTCTTTAGAAAAATCGTCCTTATGAACAAAATCTGTTCCATAAACATTCCATGACATAGGGTCATGCTGCATAACAATTTTTTCGGAACTTTCAGAAATTTCATAATTATCAGTTGAATTAAAAATCATTCCCACAAAAGAACATTCAGGATAAACAGAATGAATTTTATTAGAAATGCATTTGTATTCTGCACTGTTAAAAACATCATCTTTAAAACCGGGGCCGTCAAAATTATACACAGTTCGAATTCTTTTTCGTCTGGATTTATCAGAATGCATAGCAGCATAAACCGCTTCATTACCGCCTTTGGAATGGCCTGCCAGAATAAAGTCTCCGCCACATTTTTTCATTGCTTCTTCCAAATACTTTACGGCTTCCAGTTGTGACGGAATTTCCGAAGCGTACGCCAGAATACAGTCTTCTTTCCAGCCTATAAGAGTATCATCTGTTCCTCTGAACGAAACAAGATTTGTTCTCTTATAAGAAAATGTAATTGCAGCAAACTGTTCGGGTTTTGTTCCATCCAGAATATCCCAGTAACCCGAAGCTAAAACATTTCTGAACCTTTTTGATTTTCCCGC
>JABUUX010000239.1 GCA_021442965.1 Treponema sp. | reverse complement strand
ACAGAAGAAGAAATAGCCTTATTAAAACAGAAACTTGATGAAAAAGAACATGCGGCAGAAATCCGTGCGGCGTTTATTTCACGTCTAAAAGAAAGAAAACTGAATCTTCCTGACGATGCCCGTTTTATGGGTGAAATAGAAACTTTTGCCCTTGGGAAAATGGAAAAATCCAAAACTCTGGAAGAAGCCCATATTGCACAGGATGTGGAAAAAGCTCACAAACTTCTGATTGAAACGGGCATTTGGGATTACTCAAAAAATCCGTATCCTTCACGTTTTGGGTTTGCTTTTGCTTCTGCAAGTGAAGGGCTTGGAAAGGTGCCTGAAGAAGAACGCTTTGAAGTAAAAGAAACGGCTTATGCCATAGACAGCGAACATTCTACAGATCCTGATGATGCCATTTCTTTTGACGGCGAATACCTTTGGGTGCACATTGCGGATCCTGCAAGTTTTGTTATGCCGGACAGTCCTGTGGATATAGCGGCGCGAAACCGGGGGACTACACTTTATATCCCTGAAGGTGCTTCGCGTATGCTTTGCGAAGAAGCCCTGGAAGATTATGCTTTGGGACTTAAAGAAATCAGTACGGCTTTGAGCTTTAAGATAAAGTTTAATGAAGAAACGGGAGTGGAATCCTGTGAAGTTATAAAAACACGTGTAAAGGTACAGCGCCTTACTTACAAGATGGCTGAAGAACAGAAAGATTCTGATGAACTTAAAGTGTTTTTTGATATTGCACGGAAAAATCTGGCCAGACGCAACAGACGCGGGGCTGTTTCTATAAATTTTCCTGAAGTTCACATAAGCGTAGATAAAGAAACCCGAAAAGTAAGCATTGAGCCTGAAACAAAGTACGAATCCAATGATATGATTATGGAAATGATGCTTTTAGCGGGTGAAGGGGCTGCAAAATTTGCTGATAAAAATAATATTCCGTTCCCGTTTGTGGGGCAGGAAGCTCCGGAATTTCCGGAAAGTATTCCAGAAGGCTTTGCAGGGGATTTTGCAAGAATTAAATGTATGAGAAAGCGCAGTGTAGGCATTACCCCTATGCCTCATGCGGGGCTTGGGCTTTCGGTTTACACTCAGGTTACAAGCCCTCTACGCCGTTACGGAGACCTTGTGGCTCATGAACAGCTCAGGGCCTTTTTGGACGGGCGGAAAATTCTTGATAAAGATGAAATGCTTCTTCGTGTAGGAGCCGGGGATGCTGCATCCATAGCCGCAAAAAAAGCAAGCCGGCTTTCTGATACTCACTGGAAACTTGTATATTTAATTCAGAATCCTGACTGGACAGGTGAGGCTTTTGTTCTGGATCACAAAGGAAAAGACACCCTGTTTTTAATTCCATCTTTAGACATGCAGACTACTCTTAAAGGCTGTGAAACTTTGGACCTGAACACAAAAGTAACGCTGAAAGCGGAAAAAGTGGAAATAAGCACACAGGAAGTGGTTTTTTCAATGCAGAATTCATAATGCATAATGCAGAATTGACAATGGGGTCGGTACGAGTCGGTTATTGAGCTAGTCGAAATGAGCTCAGATTACATTTGCCGAAATCGCTGGTGGTTTCGATAAACTCAACCACCGAGAAAGATAAACTCAACCACCCGGTCATTGAGCGTGTCGAAATGACAGGTTAAATAGTTTTTTTATTGTAGATAATATAGTATAATTAATAAAATTATTAAGATTAATAATTTTATTAAATTTGAGGATTGTGTTATGGTAAATACTGCCCAGAAAACAAAAAAACAGGTAATGAGTTTCAGCTGTTCCCCGGAACTTTCAATGCGCATTAACAGTGTATGCGAAAATCAGGGATGGACAAAAAGTCTTCTCTTGTGTAAAGCAATTGAAAATTACCTTATGGAACTTGAAGAAGATTTTGAAGATGCCAAAATTGCAGATAAAAGGTGGGCGGAATTCCTGGCAGGTGATCAAAAGACAATTCCTGCAGATGATTTATATAAGGAACTTGGACTTTGACATTAGAATATACGAAAGAGTCTGCAAAAGAGTTCAAGAAACTGGATAAAACTGTTGCTGTAAGAATAAAAAAATATATGGACGAAGTAGCAGCATTAAAAGATCCAAGGTCTAGAGGAAAAGGACTTGTCGGAAATTTGAGCGGTTACTGGCGTTACAGAGTAGGTGATTACAGAATTCTCTGTCGGATACAAGATGACAAACTAGTAATAATTGTTGTTGAAATAGGTCATAGACGAAATGTCTATGAATGATGAGTGGTCATTGACAATTGACAGTTGACAATGGGGTCGGTACGAGTCGGTTATTGAGCGTGTCGAAATGACCTCAGATTACATTTGTCGAAATCGCTGGTGGTTTCGATAAACTCAACCACCGGGAAAGATAAACTCAACCACCCGGTCATTGAGCGTGTCGAAATGACCGAAGTCCTTTGTCACTGCGAACAAAGTGAAGCAGTCCTCTTTTCTTTCTTGAATAAACGTTAAATCTCTGTTTTTTTTAATCCGATAATTGAAGAGGATAGGCATATCTGTGTCCAGGTGATTTTTAGGAAATTGCATTTGGACTTTTTAGAGATTGAAAAGTAATGTATAATAGAAGAACTATGATGAATTGTAAAATTGGCGGAAATATTTGCAAAAAGAATTCTCTCTGGCTGAAGCGCATGTTTGGTGTTATGGCGCTGTTTTTTGTTTGTGCGGGGAGTGCGTGGGGGGAGGACTGGGATTCAACAACGAGTGGGGATAAATCTTATGGTTCTACTACTACGATAGAAGTGAAGGCTGATAAAATCTCTATGGGTACTATTCAGACAAATAGAAATGTTGTAAGAGATGTAACCTTAACGATAAATTTAAATGGGAAAACATTGTATATTGATTATTTGAAATTAGGAGATAGTGCTGGGTCAGGAGGTAAAGTAACTTTTAATGGACCTGGTACCGTAATTGTAAAAAAACTTGATACAACAACTGATGTTTTATATGGAACTGGGAAAATTGTTACCGTAGGTTCTTCAGCTACATTAAAAGTGACAGAAAACTGGTACACAGGTGATTACAGCAGTTCAAATGATATAGGAACAATAGCAGGTGATGGAAATATTATAATTGATGCAGTACCTACAATAAACGCTTCAAATACAAATGTAACTTACGACTATGTAAACATCACCATTCCTGAAGCCAACCAGTCTGGAAATTATTTTGAATTTCAAGAATACGCAGAATCTGGACTAGATATAAATAATGTAAAAATTTGGACAGGTGCAAGTTCAAATGATTGGTCTTTAGCTGCAAACTGGAATGGCGGAGTACCTGATTCTACTGATAATGTTGTCGTAATTCCTTCCGGTGTAACAAACTATCCTGTTTCTTCCGCTGCGATAAATGTAAAGATTCTAGGAGTTGCGGACGGGGCAATTCTAACAATGAATGGCGGAAGCATCTTAACTGTAAACGATTTCAAAGTGGAAGGAGAACTTGTAATAAACGGCAGTGTTTCAATCCCTAGTGCTGAAATTAATAAACTTACTTTGGGAAGTAACAGCAGTGGTGTTAAACTTGAAGTAAACGGTAGTCTTGAAGTTGACATTCTTGATTCATCATCTGCACAAAGCCATTCAGAGGGAATAAATCTAAATCCCGGAAACGCAAATCCTTCTGTTAGTAACCTTACAATTAATAATTCATGTGAAATTATGGTAGGAGTGTTTGGTGTAAATGAATTTACAGTAAACGGAAACCTGACTGTGAAAAGTGCCTCTTATAGAAATGTTCAGGCAAATAAATTAACAGTAACAGGAAATCTTTCTTTACTTGACGGGTACGGTTCTGTTTCAGCCGGCACAATTACAGCAGAAAATCTTGAATCTACCGGAACAATTTCAAACTTTACTACCCTTACTGTAAACAATAATTTTACAAACTCAGGTACTATCAATTTTACATCAGGAGCAACTCTTATTTGTAACGGTGTTTTTGAAAACTCAAGTGCCATAAATCCTGCTTATACAGAATCTCATTTTTTTGTTAATGAATTTAACACAAGTAAACCTGTTACTCAGAATGAAACAAATTCAACTTTTACAGTAAAAAAATCACTTACAGATACTTCAGTAGGATCATCCTATCAGACTGTTACGGCAGATTTTTCATCAGAAAATACAGTCAGTATAAGTGCAGGTTCTTCATCTATTGTGGCATTGAATGAAAGTGGAGCAGGAACAGGAAAAACTTTAAAAATTGAAAGCGGTAATATAACTTCAGTAACTTATTCAGAAACAGGTGCGGCTCTTGTAATAAACAACTCCCCGGAAATCGGGACTCTTACGATGAATGCTTCATCGGAAACGCTTACTGTAAACAGCAGTCCTGTAATTGGGACACTCACAATGAATGCTCCTGAAGGAACGTTAACAGTAAACGGTACTCCCAAAATCTCTTCAATTTCTTTAAGCGGAACGGCTTCTGATAAACTTACTGTAAAGGGTGAGGGTGTAATTACTTCTACACAAACTGTTTCAAGCGCAGGTGATTATCTTTATTTTGAAAATGATTCAAGTCCGACTGTTACAGGTGGAAATTATTTTGTAATAAAGAACTCAACGTCATCAGGCACTTCTCTTCCGGACGGATGGTTTTTGGACGATGGCTTTTCTTTTGTATGGACAGGTTTGAGCAGTTGGACAGATGATTTTACCGAAGCGGGGAACTGGATAACTGGAGCTCCTACTTTAAATGACGGTACAGAAACTGTAATCGTTCTGGGCGGAACTGCAAGTAACGGAAGTACAAGAAGAAACTTGACTCTTCCTTCGGATAAAAAATTTAACAATCTGGTAATTTCAGCAGAGGCAGAAATTGATGTCGCTTCATATACTCTATCATTGAACGGTAATCTTGAAAATTCAGGAACAATCACCATTGCAGAAGATGGAACACTTTCTTTTACAGGTGACGGCACAACTCAGACAATTTCAAAACCTCTCAGTCTTACAGGAAATTTAAATATTGCTTCAAGTGCAAAACTTTCGGCTTCAAGTGCAGTAAGTATTTTGTGTACAGATTTTGCAAATGCCGGCACTTTTTCTTCTGCGGGAGCCTTGACTGTAAAAGGGGATTTTTCTGAATACGGTATATACAGCGGAACAGGTCTTATCACTTTGTCTGGAAATGCAAAGCAGGTTCTGGAAGTAAAAGATACTACAACATACCCTGAAATGGTTTTTGCAAATACCGGTACAGACGGTGTAGAATTTAAAAATGCTCTTATATCAGACAAGATTACTATAAACTGTAATTTTACTTTTACTGACTATTCAACTGTAACTTCAAATAAAACTTTTGCCATTGTTCAGCCTGTTGTAATAAGCGGAAACACAACACTTAAGTCAAATACAAAAATTGTTTCTGCAAATACCGGAACAGTTGACGGTGGTTATGCTTTGACACTTGAAGCTCCTGAAATTGAACTTCCGGGTCTAATTGGGGGAACTACAAAACCTGCAAGTGTTTCTCTGACTGCAACAAGTGCAACAACAGACACATGTAAAAACTCTGTTTCAGGCGGAATTTCTGCAGCGGGGGATATTTCTTTTACAGGCGGTCTTTTACTGGACGGTGGCGCTCAGGTGCTTTCTGATTCCGGAGATGTAAGCGTAAGCGGTGGCATTGGAAAAGTTACTGGCGGAAGTGAAATTAAAATATCAGCAGATGGCGGAACTGTTTCTTTTTCAAACGGAATACAAAATACCGATACAACTCCTCTTACTGTGACTGCGGAAAACTTCACCGTTACGGGAGAAATTGCAGATGGCGGAAATCTTACACTTAACGCAAATGCTACAAACGGCATGACACTTTCTGTTAGCGGAGATGTAAATCCTTCTGTAATAATCAATTCAGGAACTGTTACTGTAGATGCTTCAAACAAGCTGAAAGCAAAAAAGGATGTAACTATTGAAGACGGTGCAAAGCTTTCAAGCACTGGAGCAGATTTAACATTTGTTGGAAAATTTGAAGACAAAAATACAGCTTCAAGCGGATTTGAAGGCGGAAGCGGAAACCGAAAAGTAAGTTTTAACGGAACGAATGCTTCCATTGTATCTGCAGGTAAACTTGAATTTAACGGGCTTCAGATTAATTCCGGGAAAACATTAACTACAGCATCTTCATTTACTGTAAACGGAGACTTTACCGCAAACGGAACATTTACTGCAACAAACGGTAAAATCACATTTACAAAAGGCGGTTTGGTTTTAGGAACAGCCGGGGAAACTATAACTTTTTATGATGCCGAGTTTACAGGAAATACAGTCACCTTGAACGGTGATAATGTGTTTAATGAGGCTTCGTTCCCCGGTACTGGTACAATCGCTTTAAGTGGCGGAAATACTTTTGCTGCTGCTTCTTTTACAGGATCCGGGACGGCAATTAATATCAGTGATTCAAATACATTTGGTGACCTTTCATTTACCGGTGCTGGAAGTAATGTAAAATTCGGGGCGGGAAAAACTCAAACTGTAACTGGAAGTTTTACTTCAACAGGAAGTTCTGGAAGTGAAATTACTCTTACAACAGATGCCGCAAGTCCTAGTGTAAGTGATAACTCAACATGGTGGATTCTTGATATTCCTGTATCAAATACAAAAAATATTACACATACAAATATTGAATATGCGTCTTCTGTAAATGATATCAGTAAAAACTGGGGCTCAACTGTAATTGAGTCTGTAACGGATTCAACAGAAAACTGGTTCAACACAATTTATTACTGGTTTGGAAAAACTGATGATTCTTGGTCAACTCCTTCAAACTGGAGTTTTTCTGAAACTTATGAAGCCTTGCTTTTTACGCCTCCACTTTCTTCTTCAAAGACAAAAATCATCATTCAGGAAAATAATCCGAATTCTTTGAAATTTGACGCAAGTTCTTCTTATAAAGCAAAGAATTTTATTGTAAATGCCGGGACTGAATTTTTATTAAACGGTGCTACACTTGAAGTTACCGGGGCTTTTGAAAATAACGGAACTGTAACTTTAGGCGGAGGAAGCATTTCTTGTGTAAACGGATATGCAAATGCTGCCACAGGTTCTTTTGTAACAGACGGAACGGGTAGCGTAACAGTTTCTTCTGATTCTTCCAAAGTATCTGAAAACGGAACATGGGAATATACTTCGGGTTCAATTAAAGAAATTGCAAATCTTTCTTACAATAATATCAAGGTAAACGGAACTGTAAATCTTTATGAAGATATAACAGCGGGTGGAACTCTTTCTGTTCTGGCTAATAAAACTTTTACCTTGGGTGATAAAGCTCTTACCTCAGGAACAGTTACGAATAACGGTACACTGACAATTAATGGCACTGGAAATCTTTCTGCAACTGGTGCCGTAACAAATAATGGTACTGTAGAAATGAGTGGGGCTGGAAATCTTACAGCGGGCGGAACGCTTTCAAATGTCGGAACGATTGAAATCTCAGGAACCGGCCGTCCGAACAAAATGGATGCGGCACAGGGACTTGTAAAATATTCAGGCACTCAAACGCTCGCTGATTTTGGAACGGATGATTATTACAATTTGGAAATTTCGGGAACTGCGTCTCTTGCAACTGGTGCAAATCTTACTGTAAAAGGTGATTTGAAACTTAATGCAAATGCCTCCCTTGATATAAAAGAAAATACCCTTATATTCGGAACGTACTCAGGACAGGCTGATTATAGTGATGAAATTATTTTTGGTGGCGGAAAAATCAGTTCTACTGCTGCAACTGTTGCAATCGGAAAAATTGACGTTACAACATCGGCGGAACTTGATTTTACAGGAAGTGTAAATTCCACAACTTTCAATTCAACACCTTCACTAAAAATTTCTTCTGGTGCTGATGTAACTCTTCCTGTGGGAACTGCTGTTTCTGCGGTTGTGGACGGTACTATGAAAGTTACTGGAAACGGTGTGTTCACTTCGGCAACCGTAAACGGAACAATGACTCTTTCTGGAACCGGAACATTTACTGACGCAACTGTAAACGGTTCTTTGACTCTTGGTGGAAACTCTTCGTTCTCATCAGTCACGATTGGAACAGTGGGAAGTCTTGTTGCCAGTGCAAGCAGTACAATAACTGTGGCTGGAAACTGGACAGACAATAAATCAACAGGTGGATTTACTGCAAGCGGAAGTACAGTTTCATTTACAGATTCCGCTGTGATTTCAGGAAAATCAACTTTTGAAAAACTTGAAGCAAAAAATCTTGGCGGAAAAACTTTAACACTGAACGGAGATATTTCAGTTTCTGATTCATTCTATTTTAGCGGAACGGATGCAACAAACAAACTGAACGTTGGTGGAAGCGGGGCTATCACCTGTGCGTCAGACTATGCAAACGAAAGCGGAAATTATCTGCATTTTACAGGCATAACTCCGACGGTAAAAGATTCATCCGGAAACGAATGTTATGCGGTTGCCAAAAATTCTGACACAGCTGAAACATCATTCCCGTCAGGCTGGATTAACGGAGATACAACATTTATCTGGATTGGAAAAAATGATTCTTCTTGGACTGACACTACAAATTACAACTGGGCTGGAAACAATGCTCCAGGAAGCGGAGATGCGTCATACATTGTAAAAATTGTGAAAGGAACAAATCCGGTTTTGGGGTCAGACTTTACTGTAAAAGAACTTTCAGTATCAAGCGGAAAGACACTTTCGTCAACTGATAAAAAGATTTCGTTTGAAACTTTGAGAGGGTCTGGAAAAATCGTTCTTTCTTCAACGACTGGAAATACGAGTGAACTTGATTATACAGGAAGTGCAGCGTACACATCGGCATTTGATTTGGAATTCAAAAATGATGTAAAAGTTGGAACTTCAAATGCTGCAAATCCACTCTTTACTTTAAGTAATATCACATATACATCTTCTCCAAATCTTACTGCAAGCGGAAACGTAAAAGTGAACGGCGGAACAGTGGGAAAAGTTGATGTTGGCGGAGATGTGGAATTTACAAGTGCAATCACAGCGGAAGGAAATGTTACAGTTTCAAATGCTGGTACTCTGAAACTTGGTGGAGACAGCACTTTCAAAGGAAATTTAACAAACAGCGGTACATTCAACGTAAATGAAAAAACTGTTAAGTT
>JABUUX010000133.1 GCA_021442965.1 Treponema sp. | reverse complement strand
CAAGTTCAGGTTCTGGTTCTGCCGTAGTTTTTTTGCAGGATCCAAAAACATTGTTATCCAAAAAGTCTGGAAGTGAAGCTCCGTTACCGTCTGTCATAAAGGCAGCAAGAAGTGCCATCCCCCAAGGTCCGCCTTCGCCTGCTGTTTCCATTGCAGAAACAGGTGTGTGGATTGAAGCGGCCATGTATTTAAGACCTGCTTCAGTTTTGAAATATCCTCCGGCTCCAAGCATTGAATCAATGGCAACATTTTCATCAAACAGAATATCCATGCCTTTTCTGTTAGCTCCAAGGGATGTGAACATCTGAGCACGCATAAAGTTTGCAATGTTGAAGTTTGCATTTTCAGAGCGTACAAAAAGAGGTCGTCCTGAGTTGAAGCCTGTAATTGTTTCTCCGGAAAGATAGTTATATGCAAGCAGTCCGCCTACATCTTTGTCCGCTTCAAGAGATTTTGTAATAAGAGTATCGAAAAGAGCTCCTTTCTTTGCTGAAAGTCCCATTGTTTCAATTACTTCGCTAAAAAGATTTATCCAGTAGTTATGTTCTCCTGTGCAGTTATTTGCGTGAACCATTGCAACAGGCACTCCGTCAGGTGTTGTAACAATGTCAATTACACCCGGGTAAGTTTTTTGTAAATCTTTATCAAGTACAACCATGCTGAAGATTGAAGTACCGGCAGAGATGTTACCTGTTTTTACACGTACTGAATTAGTTGCAGCCATACCGGTTCCTGCATCACCTTCCGGAGGACACATTGGAATTCCTGCAATAAGATCTCCATCAGAATCCAAAAAGGCTGCTCCTTTTTCAGAAAGATTTCCGGCTTTTGCTCCTGCAGGAAGAACTTTAGGAAATACTTCGTTAATATCAATGCCTGTCATTTCCTTAAAGGAAGAAGCAAATGCTGCGTTATAAGTTCCTGTTTTCCGGTCTATAGGGAACATTCCAGATGCATCTCCTACACCCAAAACTTTCTGACCTGTTAAAAGATAGTGGATGTATCCTGCCAGTGTATAAACATTCTTTATAGAAGAAACGTGAGCTTCTTTGTTCAGAATAGCCTGATAAAGATGTGAAATGCTCCAGCGTTCAGGAACCGGAAAATTGAATTTTTCAGAAAGTTCCTTTGAAGCTTTACCTGTAATGGTGTTGCGCCAGGTACGGAACGGAACCAGAAGATTGTCATCTTTATCAAAAGCAAGATAACCGTGCATCATGGCACTTATTCCCATTGATTTTACATTTTTTAGTGTAAGTCCGAATTTTTCTTTTACGTCTTTTTTCAAATCTGCATAGCATGACTTTAAGCCTTTGTGAATAAGCTCCAAATCATAAGTCCAGATGCCGTCTACAAGCTGATTTTCCCATTCAAAACTTCCGCCCGCAACAGGTTCGTATTTTGAGTTGATAAGAACTGCTTTGATTCTGGTAGAGCCGAATTCAATACCAAGAGAAGTCTGGCAGCTGTTAATTTCATTTTTAATTTCATCAGTAGTCATAATAATCCTCATTAATATCAGTTAAAGGTTTAACTGAATTATAACGCATAAAAATCGAATAAGATATATTTATTTCTAATAGAATTTACTGAAAAGTTTTGGTGAGTTCTGAATTAAAACCTTTTTTGATATGACTAAACCCTTCAATTTTTATTCCGATAAAGAATTGATGAAGAATATTGTAATTTTATTTGCTGACAAATCTACAAAATATATGTTTGAACCGGTTTTTAACGGAAAATCGGCTTATGACCTGGCTCTTGCTTGGGCAAAGAAAACTACGGATTGTGCCGTTTATATTTTTGCGTATGAGAAGGCTCGGAAACTTCTTGAAGAAAACACTACAGAAAAAGTTTCTTTTGTTTATAAATCAGAATGGAATGTTCGAATGCTTATGGAAGAAGTTTCACTTTGCATTAAAGCCGAGAATGCAGAGGCAGCTGTTTATGCATTTGCTGACTGTCCGTTTTTGAATAGAAAGCTTACCAAAGAAATTCTTGAAACTCATGAAGAGTTTGTTGCAGAGTATACATATTCCGAAGGCTTCCCTTATGGTTTTTCTTGTGAAGTGGTAGATGGTGGAACAGCAGACATTCTTGCTTCACTTTCAAAAGATATTCAAAAAGATGCCGGAGAAAAAGAAGTAACGAGAAATTCATTTTTTGATTTATTAAGCACTGATATAAACTCTTTTGAAATAGAAACAGTTCTTTCTGAAGATGATTACCGTCTTTTGCGATACAGTTTTGATTGCGGAAAAAAAGAAAATTTTATGGCTTGCATTGCTTTATACAATGCTCTTGAAAAAGACGGAAAAAATAAAAATCTTGAAGAACTGGATGCAGAAGATGTTTCTATTCTTGCTTCAAACAATGTTGATATATTAAAAACAGTTCCTGGTTTTTATAATATTCAGATAAGTTCTGTTTCTGATTCCAATCCTATTTATATTCCCCATTCTGCACCTGTTTCAAAAAACGGTGAATTTATGCAGACAGAAAAGATTTTTAATCTTATTGAACAAATAGCAGAATTTTCTGAAAATGCTGTCCTTTGTCTTTCTTATTTTGGAGATCCTTTATTTCATAAAGACCTTTCAAAAATTGTAGAAAAAATTCTTTCTTATCCGGGGCTTTCTGTTTTTATTGAAACCGATTATATTTCAGAAGAATCAGCTGATGTTTTAAGAAACGTGGCTTTAAAGGCAGAGTCTCGTACAAACGGTTATGAAAAAATAATGATTTCCATAAACTTAGATTCTTTTACCTCTGAAACGTATGCTAAAATCCGCGGAAAAACTGAAGCAGATTTTGAAAAGGCTGTTCAAGGTGTAAAAAATGCCGCCACGTGTTTTCCTTCATCTGTTTATCCACAGTTTATAAGAATGAATGAAAATGAAGAGGAACTGGAAAGTTTTTTCAGATACTGGAATGAAAAATCTAACAGTTCAAACGGTAATTTTATTATTCAAAAATACAATTCCTTCTGCGGCCTTATTCCAGACAGAAAGCCTGCTGATCTTTCTCCTGTAGAAAGAAACGTATGCTGGCATCTTCGTAGAGATATGAATATTTTAGTAAACGGTGATGTTACTTTCTGTCATTCTTGCTTTAACAAAGTTGTTGGCAATGTATTTACTGAAACCTTAGAAAAGATATGGAATCAAAATAATACAGAAATTATGAATCATATAAATAAGACTTATTGTGATAAATGTGGGAAATGTGATGAATACTATACCTTTAACTTTTAATGAACATCAGGTAACAAGAACAATTCTTGGTGGAAGTGAAAATACTTCAGAATCAAAACTTGATATTTCTGTAATTCTTCTAAATACAACAGGAAGTCAGTTTAAAACAAAAATTTTTGATGAACTTATAAAATGTAATTTTGATTCAATAATTTCCATTGAGCCTGACCGTGGAAATTATAATATCGAAGAAATTTCACGTCATTATCCAAGTATAAAATTTATTATTCCACATGAGACCGTTTCTGACGGAGAAAATATAAATGTTGCCATGGCAGAAATTCGCAGTACTTATGCTTTGGTTTTAAAAGATGATCTTTATATTCCATCAGGTATTATTCTTCCAAATCTTGCAGAAAATCTGACATCAGAAGAAATCCTTTGCACTGCACCAAGGCTTGTAGACATTAAAAAGAATTCACTTCCTATTCAAAAAAGACCTTTTGTAGAAAAATCCAGGTTTGTTCTGGAGTCTTCTACTTTTGTTCAGGATCAGATTAGTACAGTGTATCCTTTTGATTATGTAGGACTATATCATCGGGAAAAATTTATAGAACTTGGTGGTTTTGACTATACAATAACAAGTCCATATTGGCAGCTCTTAGACTTTGGAATCAGAGCATGGCTTTGGGGTGAAAAAATTAAAATCACAACTGCACTTCAAATTTCATATTCAGTAGAAGAAGCTCCTGTTGAAGATAAAACTCCATGTCTTGATTCTTTAAGATTTTATCTTAAAAATGAACTTCCAAAATTTAAAGATGATCATGCATACATAAGAAAAATGCATTTTTGGAAATTTTTTAATCATTCCGGTTGTGGAATACTTGAAGCAAGACGTCAGTTTTTTGATGCAATGGACTGGGTGTTTGTAAATAAGTTTAAATTTAAAATGGAACTTTCAGAACTTATTGAAAAGTGGGAATAGAAAAAGTTTGGGGTGGGGTATGAGTGTTCAGAAAAAAATTAAGCGTGCAGTAATAGTACAGTGCCGGCTTTCTTCTACAAGGCTTCCCGGAAAAGCTTTATATCCTTTGGATGGAAAACCGGTAATTTCATGGTGCCTTAATGCTATGAAAAAAGTGCCGGCTGATTTTTATTATGTTGCAACAGATGAGGCCTCATTTGAAAAACTCGAACCTGTGTGTATTCAAAATGGTTTTGAATGTTTTAAAGGTCCCTTGGAAGATGTTCTTGAACGCTTCTGCATGGTAATAAGAAAAACAGATTGTGATACTGTAATACGTGCCACAGCCGACAATCCTTTTTTATTTTATGAAGCAGCAGTTCAAAGTGCAGATGAATTTGATGCCTTACGCGGAACTCCAGAGCAATGTGATTATTTTACATATACAGGTTTACCGCATGGTAGTGGGGTTGAAGTCTTTGACGGAAAGAGTCTTTTAAAAGCAGCGTTACTTACTGATGATCCCTACGACCACGAACATGCAGGACCTGCCTTATACAGACATCAAGATATTTTCAAGTGCAGTTTTAAAAAAGCTCCGCAAAAGTTTTTTGCTCCCCATTTAAGAACAACAATAGATACTTACGGTGATTATCTGAAAGCTCTTTTATTGATTACTTCTGTAGAAAGAAAAGAAAGAGATGAACCTTTATGTGCGGAAACTATAATTAAGACAGCTGAAAAAAATCAAATTCAAAAACCTGTTATTCTGGTACCTTCTCTTAAAAAAGGACGTGGAACCGGTCATCTTGTAAGATGTCTGAATCTTGCTAAAAATACCGGCAGCTTTGTTTTAATTTCTAATCTTAGACTTTCTGATAATAATGACATTGCATTTACAAACCGCATAGCAGAAATAATAACTTCTGCTATGTCAGAAGGCTTGGAAGAGACTCAGATAATTCAGTTTCCTCCAGAAAAATCTTTTAATTGTACTTACATTGTAGATACATTTTCTATGACAAAAGAAGAGGCTGAATATTATTCAGCATCAACTTTAGTAGCTGTAGATGACTGTTCAAAATTTCGCAATCTATGTGACTATGTTCTTGAAATAATTCCATCGTATGAAAAATCATACAAGAGTAATATGAAAAATATCGGGTATCTTGAATTACCTCCACATTCTGGTAAAGATAAAATAAAAGATATTTCAGAGGTTAAAAGTATTCTTGTTTGTTTTGGAGGGGAAGATCCTAAAGGGCTTACGAATCCCTGTGCAGAACTATGTTCTGAAATCTTTCCTTCTGCAAAAATTACTGCTGTATGTAAAAATGGAATCGATAAAAAAAATATAACTTTTGTTTCATCCATTCCAAATTTGAAAAATCAGCTTAAAAAATATGATCTTGTATTTACTCATTACGGGCTTACCGCTTTTGAAAGTATTGCAAGTGGATGCGGAGTAATTCTTCTTCCAACATCAAAGCTGCATAAAAAACTTTCTGAAAAATATGGATTTGCAAATTGTAATTTAAAAAATCTTTCATACAATTTTGTTTCGAACTTAGTAAAAAGTGAAAAGATATATAACGAAGGATTTTTTAAAAACAACAGACCATCCTCTTGTAATGAAGAGTATAAGAGTTTTAATGACTTTATAAATTATCTTTCTGGAGGAAAGTCATATTCATGTCCGGTATGCGGAAAACTTGAAAATGAGAAACGCGGGAAAATTATTTCCCGTAATGAAACAAGAACTTATCGCCGTTGCCCATCCTGCGGTCTTATATATATTTCTTATTCCTGTGTTTCGGAAAAAAAATATGAAAAAGAATATTTTTTTGAAAGTTATAAAAAACAGTATGGTAAGACATATAAAGAGGATTTTGAAAATATAAAAAAATCGTGTGTAAAACGAGTTTTAGAAATGAATAAAATTTTACAGCCCGTAAAATCTTCTGCAGTTTTAGACGTTGGATGCGCTTACGGACCATTTTTAAAAGCCGCTTCAGAAAACGGATGGAAAGTTTTTGGAACTGATATTTGTCAGGATGCAGTAGAGAGCGTAAAAAAAGAACTTGGATTTAAAGCTTGTGTTTCGGCATTTCCTGATATAGACACTGTTAAAGAATTTGAAATAGAAAAATTTGACGCTGTTACAATGTGGTATGTTATTGAACACTTTCAGGATTTAAAAACAGTATTAGACAAAGTTTCATCACTTGTAAAAAAAGGCGGACTTTTTGCTTTTTCAACCCCAAGTGGTGAAGGTGTTTCTGCTTTAACAGATAAGGATTTATTTTACAAAATAAGCCCTTCAGATCATTTTTCTGTATGGGAACCTTCATTGGCAAAAAGCGTATTAAAAAGATTTGGTTTTAAGGTTGTAAAAACAGTTTCTACAGGCCATCATCCGGAACGGTTTACTAAGGTAAAAGAATTGGGAGTTTCCCCTGGAAGTGAAGAGTGGAACCGGATTTTAAAAATGTCACAGAAAAAACACCTTGGTGATACTGTTGAAATTTACTGCGTTAAAATGTGAGTTTAAATTAGTCGCAGTAAAATCATATAAATAACAGTTCCTCCAAAAATGGCTACCAGGGAATTGTGTTTCCATTTATATGCTGCTGTAGTAACAATTATTCCAGCTAAAGTTGGAACAGAACCGTGTACTGAAGTAAACTGAAAATCTTTTAGGCAGTAGATTACCAGAGCTGCCATAACCATTGGCGGAATGTATTTTTCTATAAACCGAATAAAACTCGGAGGCTCCTTTTTAGAGAACAGAATAAAACTGAATGCCCGTTCAAATAGAATTACCAGAGCAATGCAAAATGTTGCAATTATGGCAGCTTTTAATGAAATTGGGGAAACCGTAATTTCATTTATCAGTTCTTCAGATGCTGTTACAACTGTATCATTCATTCCGTTTTTATCTCCTGTTTTTTTGCCTGACTGATTTCTTTTCTTTTCTTTTGCTCCTGTGGAAATTTTATTGCCGAAATTAATCCGATTCCAACTGTAAGCCCTATGAGGAGTATGTTGTTTGAATCTTTCAATAATCCGAATCTCCAAAGTATTATTGCAGCTAATGTTCCTGCAAAGCCTGCAATTGGGGGAATAATGTCATGAGATTTTTCAATCTGGTCAATTAACAGGACTACAAAAAGAGCTGTCAAAGCAAAATCAACACCAGCAAAATCAAACGGAATAAGTGCTCCGGCAACAGCTCCAATAATACTTCCTAAAATCCAGTAACTGTGATCTAAAATTGCAATTGTAAAATAAAATTTTCCTTTGTCTGAATCTTCTGGAGCGTCAGTAGTTGTCAGGAGAGAATAAGTCTCATCAGTCAGACCAAAAATCATATAGTATTTCCATTTTCTGCATTCTTTAAACTTAGAAATAAGCGAAAGCCCGTATACAATATGCCTTATATTAACCAGTGCTTCTGTAATAAGGATCATAAAAAGCGGAATGCCTGCCGAAAAAAGTCCCACCGCTATGTACTGACCGGCTCCTGCATACATTGTCAGACTCATAATTGGAGCAAGCCACCATGGATATCCCGCTTTTACCAGCATAAGGCCAAATGCTATACCTATGGCAAGATAACCGAATAAAACCGGTAATGAGATTTTGAGAGCCTTTAGGAAATAATTTTTTTTCATTTTGACTGTTCAAGCATTTTCTGAAGTCCAATGTTTGCCCTGGTCTGACGCTGCAAACGCTGTGCAAGCATTTTACTAAGGAAAATACCATAGTGAGGATTCTTTCTGATAAGAGACATAAATGCTGATTTTGGAATTTTTATAAGCCGGCAGTCTCCCACCGCTAAAATTGTAGCAGTTCTTCTGTCATTTAAAAGAAAGGCCATTTCTCCAATGAACATGTCATTTGGCGTCAGAACTGTTGTAAGTTTTTTAGCGGCATAAACTGCAAATCTTCCTTGAACAATAAAGAACAAGTCATTTGAAGCTTCGTTTTCTCGTACAATAATATCCTTGTCTTTGTATTCAATTACGGCAAACGGTTCAATAATTCCAGGTACAGTATTTACTGAGTTCACAATGTTTGGAATTTCAAAGGTAACTTCATTGCCTTTTTCATTATATGAAATGCGTTTAACAAGTTCTTTTGAAAGACTGATTCCGCGTCCGTGAAGTTCTGTAGTAGATTCCTTTACAAGATATTTTCTCCAATCAAACCCTTCACCGTCATCTGTGATTACAAAAGTTGATTTAAGCTTTCCTATGGAATAAGAAATATGGATTTTTCTTCCAAAGTATTTTGGATCTTTATTCTTTTCTTCCAGAAGTTTTATCATATCATTCCCAGCCATAAGCCAGTTTGTTTTTTCTTCGTAGGTAATACCAAGGTTTCCATGTTCCAAAGAATTGGTAAGAAATTCCATTAGAGTCATCTGAAGTTTGTAACGGTCGTCTCCCGAAATCCTGTTTGTGTTATAAAGATAACTTACAAGAAAATTAGTGTAAAAACGGATATCCATAGGATCGTTCCCGCAGACAAAACTTCCTGTTTCCTGACCTCCAATGATATCCTGCATACCGCGATTAAAAAGAAACTGCTGGTTCTGCCAGAGTATTCGTAAAATGCGTTCAAAATGTTCACGAAAATTCTGAACAGTAAGTATTGCAATAAAATTATTATCTTTTAATTCTTCCAGTTCTTCTACTTTTGATGCATTTTCACATACTGCAATTATTCCGCCGTAATGCAGCCACGAGTCACTCTTTATAGTTTCCAAGATTTTATTACAGTCAATATCCGGTGAAGAGTAGTCAAGAATTTTTATTTCGGGAATTTCATAATTTATATAGCTGATTACAGCTTCAGTTACGCCGAAAACTTCAGCGGCAAAATAAGCAGCATATTTTTTACATGCTGTAATTACAGTTGTAACAACTTTTGGATTTGTGGAAGCAGTAAGAATATTTTTCATAATGCAAAAATTATATCATAAACCTCAATGTTGAAAAATACCTGTTTTGGCAGTATTCTTTTATAAGTTTAAATAAAAAAATTGAGGTAAAGGAAGATATTATGAGTTTTGTTGATGAACTTTTGAAAAAATCGGCAGCTGCCGGTAAAAAAATTGTTCTTTGCGA
>JABUUX010000438.1 GCA_021442965.1 Treponema sp. | reverse complement strand
ATTGAGATCCTGAAACGAGTTCAGGATGACACTACGATATGAACTTTTTGGACAGCCCCGATGCTCCTAAAAACTTCATAATTAAATCATTCTGAAGTTATTTTCTTACCGATAACAACTTTTGGTTTAGGCTTCTTTGTTTTCTTTGTTTTAATAATTTTATTAAACCCCCTATAAGAAAAAATGTAATCGTTATCTTTCATAATAATCATATGGTCATAAAGTTTTACGGATGTATTATTAAGACAATATTCCAGAATATATCTTGTAAGTTTATCATCATCTGAACTTGTAACACAGGTACTTCTAGGATGATTATGAAATAAAACTATTTGCTTTACTCCTGGAAAACAAATACAGGACAGAAATTTCTCGGAATCCAAATGTGCTACTCTTTCTGTATTATCTTTAGATATTGTCCTTCCAAAAAGAATTTTATTATTCTCTCCGATTCCGTAGCAAAGAATCCTTTCAGTATCTAAGTGCTGAATTTTTTTCTTTGCACGTTTAATAATTGTTTGAATTGTTTGTTCCATTGTTTGATTCTCCATTAGTAATATACTAAAAGTTATTGTTATCGTTTCTTTTTATACAGCCCCACTGCTCCTAAAATCACATATTATTGAGATTTATTATATCCCTTGGTAAACTTTGACCCGATTATGGAACAGTCTTTATTTTCTTCAGAAAAGGGAATTCATAAGTGGATTGGCTCTCCTGAGTTCTACAAAAAAGTCCTTGTTATTGTTATTCCGATTGTTGTTCAAAATGCGATTTCTAACTTTGTAAATCTTTTGGATAATATTATGGTCGGTCAGACCGGAACTGATGCTATGAACGGAGTCAGTATTGTTAATCAGCTGATGTTTGTTTTTAATCTTTGCATTTGGGGTGGCGTTTCTGGTGCCGGTATTTTTACTGCTCAGTTTTTTGGCAAAGGTGATCATGAAGGAGTTCGTGATACTTTTAGAATTAAAATGATTATGGTTCTTTCCATTACTTTGGCTGGTATTTTACTTTTGTTTTGGAAAGGTGATTTTTTGATTTCTCTTTTTTTGCATGAAACTGACGGAATTGGAAATGCAGAAGAAACTCTTTTACAGGGACTTTCTTATCTTCGTATTATGTTTATAGGACTTGTTCCTTTTGCGGTGAGTATGGCCTATTCAAACACGCTCAGAGATATAGGTCAGACTAGGATTCCAATGATTGCTGGTGTTTCTGCTGTTTTAGTTAATCTTTTTTTTAACTGGCTCTTAATTTTTGGGCATTGGGGATTTCCTAAAATGGGTGTTAGGGGAGCTGCTGTGGCAACGGTAATTTCCCGGTTTGTTGAATGTTCAATAAATGTTTGTTGGACGCACTCAAAACAAAATGCACCTGAATATCTTTGGACTAAAGGTGCTTTCTGTTCTTTGAAGATTCCTGCTGGTTTAATTGGAAAAGTAATTCTAAAAGGGGCTCCCCTGGCAGTGAACGAAGCGATGTGGGCACTGGGGCTTACTGTTTTGAATCAGAACTATTCGCAAAAAGGACTTGCTGTTGTAGCGGCACTGAATATTACTTCAACAATTTCGAATATGTGCAACGTTGTGTTCTTTGCTGTTGGTGAAAGCATTGCAATTATTGCAGGTCAATTACTGGGTGCAAAAAAATATGAAGAAGCTAAATCTACTGTGCGGAAAATGCTTACTATGTCTGTTTCTATCTGCGTGGTGATTGGATTTGGAATGTTCTTTCTTAAAAACATTTTTCCTGAGATTTACAAAACTGAAGCGGAGATTAAAGCCCTGGCCGCAAATTTTATAACGGTAATTGCGTGTCTTCTTCCTATGCACGCTCTTATTCACGGTTCATATTTTACTTTAAGATGTGGCGGTAAAACTTTTGTAACTTTTCTTTTTGACAGCTTCTTTGTGTGGACTTGTCCTGTTACTGTTTGCTTTTGTCTGGTTCATTTTTCAAACCTTTCTATCATGCCTGTTTACATCATCGTTTCACTTTTGGATGTTATTAAAATGTTTGTAGGGCTGATTCTCTTAAAGAAAGGTTTATGGATTAATAATATTGTGGACTGAAAAACCGTTACCACTATGATTTTACGTCATCAGTTTTACTGCTCCAAAAGCTGTATCCTGATAAGAAAGAAAATCGTTTATAAGCTTTTTGGATTGTTTTGAAACATCGGAAAGTCTTTTAACTCTTCCTCCCGGAACTTTTACAAGAGGATTGATATACCTTTGTTTTACTTTTAAGCTTACCGAAAAATATCCTTCTCCAGGCTCTGTATCCAGATGTTCTATAGAGGTCATATTTCTGTAAGTACGGTAGTACTTCTGAAGTTTTTCAGAACCTTTTGTTTCAAAACGTTCTAAGGCTTCTTTTTCTGAAAGTCTCATACACTCTTCCTCTGTAAGAAGTCTTTCTTCTATAGCCATAGATGTAATCTTTGCAAGAAGTGAAAGTGTAAGTTTATTTTCATTCAACTGAAGAACGTGTCCTGTCATGCAAAAGCGGTAACAGTACAGTTCTGCACACTTGATTGAAGAAAAACCAAGTTCATCTATCCCCTGTTCATTTTTAAGAACTTCCAGATTATTGTACACTCTACGAACTTCATCCATTGTCCAACTGCCTTCCAGAGCCATCCCGGAAGGAAACATATATTCAAGGCGGTCTGCACTAAGCTGTGGTATTTCATTGTCGGCAACAGGATAAAGGTGATAATCACAAACATCTTCCGGCCTTAAACCATCACTTTTCAGAAGACTGCATAAATCTCTGTCATTTTTTATAATAGCTTCATTTGGTTCTTCTGTGATGCTTTGGGTAAGAGCATCTCCTTTTCTGAAGTCTGCAACATGGCTGAAAAGCGGAGTTGAAAGATCGTGAAAAAGTCCGGCCAGGGTTTGTTTTTTACTTCGGGTAAAATGCCACACTATTAGAGCAACACCCAGACTGTGATCATATCGGGAATAATAAAACCGATTCTTATAAAGAGAAGTCCAGTCTGTTCCACATAAAAGTCCTATTCCCTTTAATCTTTGCATTACCGGAAGTTCCAGATATTTTGTAAGAAAATCTGGAAAATCTGGGGAAAGAATCTTAAAATATTCGTCTAAGTTATATTCTCGTTTAGGAAACAGATTAAGCATCTTGTTCCATGTAAAGCTATTAAACTGATTGCTCATTTTTTATTCCGTTTTTTTTGTTCGGGCGGTTTCTTTCTTAAGCAAATCTGTTGGCTCGTTCATGCACCCCCATAAACAAAAGTTGACAGCTAAAATATTGTCATGCTGAATTTATTTCAGAAATTCATAGGGGGAATTATATCACTTTATGTGTTATTTTTCCAAAAATCAGATATATTATTTGTTAATGAAAACTTCAACTGAATTTAAAATGCAGCACAAAAAGGACTTTGGCCGTGAAAAACTGGAAATCCTTTTTGAAGACCAATGGATTGTTGTGGTGAACAAACCTAGCGGAATGTTATCTTGTCCGTATCCGGGAAGCAAAAACAGAACGGCTCAAAGTGTTCTGGAAGAAATAATGAGAAAACGCGGTACTCTGAACAGCCATCACAAACCTCTGGTTGTACACCGACTGGATAGAGACACAAGCGGTGTTATGATGTTCGCCCTGACTGAACCTGCACAAAAAAAGATAATGGATACCTGGCATCAAATGGTAACAGAAAGACTTTATCACGCTGTGGCAGAAAATCCCTCTGATGCAAAAATGATGCTTCCTGACTTTGGTCTGATTGATGATCCACTGGCCTTCAATGCATATAACGTAGGATTTGTTCCCAAGGCTGGAGATAAGTCAAACCGCAAGCCCAGTAAACATGAAGATTCAATTTATGAAAGACACTTGGATTCAAAAGGAAATTTTAAAACTGTTCCCGCAAGAACTCATTTTTGCATAAAAGAACGGGGAAAGGTTTACACTCTATTTGAACTGAGTTTGGATACCGGAAAGAAAAACCAGATTCGTGCCCATCTGGCTTCAAAAGGATATCCTTTGGCAGGAGATGAAAACTTTAGAGCTAAGTCAGACCCTTTTATGAGGCTGGCACTTCATGCGCGGACACTGGAATTTAATCACCCGTTTACCGGAGAACATATGAAATTTGAAGTTCCGGAACCAGAGGAATGGATGGATTTTGTAAAAAGAACAACTTATATTTCCAAGGCAGATTATTTTAACCCTGTAAAAGAAGTTTCCCAAAAGTACGGGGGTAAAAAAACTTTAGAAAATAATTCTCCTATGGAAAATTCCAGACGGATTACAGGAAAACAAAAAAATCACATGGATTTTATAAAACAAGGTCAGAATTCAAGAAGATAAAAAAAAGCCCGTGCATTTTCAATACAGAAAAAATGCACGGGCTTTTTAGAAGGTTTCACTTACCTGTTTACATTTGCATTTAATGTGTTATTTACTTACAGTAAGTTTTTCAAGTTTCCAGATATCACGAACGTAATCTTCGATTGTTCGGTCTGAACTGAATTTTCCGGAATTAGCAATATTGATAATTGCCTTTCTGGCCCATGCTTTACGGTCTGAATAATCAGCCGCAATTTTTTCCTGGGCTTTTACGTAAGATTCAAAATCTGCAAGCAGGTAGTAAACATCCGGTCGCTGTCCTTCAACTCCGTAAACCAAAGAATCATAAAGTTCTTTGAAAATCTGATGTGTCGGGTCGTATGTTCCGTCAACCAGCTGATTAAGAACTTTTGCCAGTGCAGGGTTACGGTCCATAAATTCAACAGGATTATAGGAATGTTCAGTTTCCATTTTTATAATTTCATCAGAAGTGAGTCCGAACACATAAGCATTTTCTGCCCCGGCTTCTTCAACAATTTCAATGTTTGCACCGTCCATAGTTCCAAGTGTAAGGGCACCGTTCAGCATAAACTTCATATTTGAAGTTCCCGAAGCTTCGAGTCCTGCTGTAGAAATCTGTTCTGAAATATCGGCAGCCGGGAAAATCTTTTCGGCAACTGAAACACGGTAATTTTCTACAAATACAACACGAATCTTTCCGCGAACACGGCGATCATTATTAATCCGCTCTGCAACAGTATTGATAAGTTTGATAATGGACTTTGCACGGCGGTATCCGGAAGCGGCCTTTGCCCCGAAGATAAACGTACGTGATGGCGGATTGAAATTAGGGTCTTCTACCAATCGGTTATACAAGTACATTATATGAAGAACATTAAGAAGCTGCCGTTTATACTCATGAAGTCGTTTAACCTGAACATCAAAAATAGAATCAGGATCCAGGAATTCGTTCTGGGCATGTTTTAAGAATTCCGCCAAGGCCTGTTTGTTTTCTTGTTTAATTTTAAGGAATTCATCAATTGAAGCTTGATCATCAGCAAATTTTTCAAGTCCCTTAAGTTTAGCAAGATCTTTTTCCCAGCCGTGTCCGATTCTGTCTGTAATGAATTTTGCAAGTTCCGGGTTCGCATTCAAAAGCCAGCGGCGCTGTGTAATTCCATTTGTTTTATTATTAAATTTTGCAGGATAGAGTTCATACCAGTCTTTAAGTTCTTTTGTTTTAAGAAGTTCTGTATGAAGAGCCGCAACTCCGTTTACGCTAAAGCAGGCGTGAATTGCAAGCCATGCCATATAAACTTTGTCATTATGGATAATAGACATATGCTGGTGCTTTTCATAATCGTTAGGATATTTCTGACGAAGTTCAATAATAAGACGACGGTTAATTTCTTCTACAATCTGATAGATACGTGGAAGAAGTCCCTGGAAGATGCTGATTGGCCATTTTTCCAAAGCTTCGGCAAGGATTGTATGATTTGTATAGGCAAATGTTTTTGTTACAACATCCCAAGCTTCATCCCAGCCTACATTGTATTCGTCCATAAGGATGCGCATAAGTTCCGGGATAGCAACAACAGGATGAGTATCATTCAGCTGGATTACATGAAGTTCAGGGAATTTTTTAAAATCTGTACCGTAGTCTGCAACGTAATGGCGAACAAGATCCTGCAAAGATGCGGAACTGAAGAAGTACTGCTGCTTAAGGCGGAGTGCTTTACCTGAAGGGCCATTATCGTTTGGATACAGAACGCGGCTGATATTTTCGGCACTGTTCTGGCGTTCAACAGCACGGTTGTAATCCATGTTATTGAAAAGCTGGAGGTCAAATCCGTTCGGGCTTGATGCTTCCCAAAGACGGAGTGTATTTACTGTTTTTGTATCAAAGCCGACAATAGGCATATCGTAAGGAGTTGCAATTACTTCTTCCGCATTTTCTATATAAAACCGTGGCTGTCCGTCCGGCGTTTTTCCGTAAGCAATATTACCGCCGAACTTTACAGTTACCTGAAGATCACTTCTTTTTGTTTCCCATGGGTCGCGGTGAGAAAGCCAGTTGTCAGGATATTCTACCTGATATCCGTCTTCAATTTTCTGCTCGAACATGCCATATTCATAGCGGATTCCGTAACCGTGTCCAGGGTAATCGAGTGTTGCAAGAGAATCAAGGAAACAGGCTGCAAGGCGACCAAGTCCTCCGTTACCAAGACCTGCATCAGGTTCTTCATCTTCAATCATATCGTAGTTGATATTCATTCCCTGAAGAACTTCTTTTACTGCATCCTTGATTCCGCAGTTGATAAGGTTATTTGAAAGAGCCCGCCCCATAAGGAATTCTGCTGACAAATAATACAACTGCTTTACAGGCTTTTTTTCATATTCATGCCGGGTTGCCATCCAGTTATCCATAATGATTTCACGGGCTGAAGCTGAAACAGCATCAAAAAGATCGTGAGAATTTGCCTGGCTGATATCTTTTCCGTACTGGCGGCGAAGACGTCCCGAAAGATTTTCTTTAAATTTTTCTGCATCAAATACCATAATTTCTCCTTTGCTATGCTTTATATTTAAGTCTCATTTTTTATTTTCCAACTAAAATTGTAGAACTGCCGCTAACAAGAACGTAGCGTTTCTGATCCATAAGCAGTTCTTCTTTTCCATCTTCACAAAAGTCGGCAGGGCTTTCAAATGAAGTATCTGCAACCCTATACCAATTTTTTTCTGCCGGCAGGGTTGGAAGAGAGATTGTAAGATCATAGATATCCATGTTTGTTGCAATGTAGAAATCTTTCTCTTCATCTGAAAGTTTATAACTAAGGAAACGGTTCATTTTATTCCAATCCGGATTTTTGCCGTTTCTGTCATACCATATTATTTCAACTTTTTCACCTTTTTCAAATGTATCAGGGAAAAAATCTTTTCTGTGAAAACAAGTGTTGTTTTTCCTAAGAGCTATAAGTTCTTTTGTAAAACGAACAAGCCCCGAATTTCTTTCTGCCAGAATCCAGTCAAACCAGTTAAGTTCTGAATCATGACAGTAGGAATTGTTATTCCCTTTTTGGGTACGTCGCATTTCATCCCCGCCAAGAAGCATAGGAACTCCCTGACTGGTAAGAAGATACAAAAGGAAGTTTTTTATTTTTTTAAGTCTTATGGATTCGATTTTTGGATTTACTGAGTCGCCTTCAAAACCATTGTTCCAACTTAAATTATCATCAGAGCCGTCTCGGTTTTCTTCACCGTTTTCTTCGTTATGTTTATAGTTGTAACACACAAGGTCATTCAAAGTAAAACCATCATGAGCAGTTATAAAATTCACAGAAGCCAGAGGACTTCTGTTTCCGGCACTGTACAAATCTGAACTTCCGGCAACACGGGTGGCTGCCTGAGTAGAAACAAAATCATCTCCGCGGATAAAGCGTCTTATGTCATCACGGAATTTGCCGTTCCATTCGCTCCACCTGCCGCCAGGGAAACAACCTACCTGATAAGCACCACCACAATCCCACGGTTCTGCAATGATTTTTGTCTGTCTAAGAACAGGGTCTTCGGAAATTTCATTTGTAAGCGGAGGATTTGAAGGAATATGCCCGTTTGCTTCTCGTGTAAGAATGGACGCAAGATCAAAACGGAAACCGTCTACGTGCATTTCCATTACCCAGTAACGAAGACATTCAATAATAAAACGTCTTACTACAGGATGATTACAGTTTACAGTGTTTCCACAGCCTGAATAATTCATATAGTACTGTTTTTCATTTTCCGGAAGACTGTAAAAAATGCTGTTTTCAAAACCGCGGAAACCAAAAGTGTAGCCATGTTCGTTTCCTTCAGCGGTATGATTAAAAACAACATCAAGGATTACTTCAATGCCGGCTTTATGCAGAGCCTTTACCATGGTTTTAAATTCACGAACAGGCCCGCCGGGAGTTTTATCAAAGGCATAACTTGTCTTTGGGGCAAAAAAACACATGGTTGAATAGCCCCAGTAATTAACCAGTTTTTCACCTGTTCTGGGATTCACATTTCCATTTTCATTTTCATCAAATTCAAAAAGCGGTAGAAGTTCAACTGAAGTAACTCCAAGACTTTTCAGATAATCAATTTTCTTTTCAAAACCTTTGTAAGTTCCGCGTCCTTCTTCAATCGAAATCCCTGACGTTTCAGATGCAGTAAAACCTTTTACATGAGTTTCATAAATAACAGTTTCTGAAAGCGGATAATTCAAAGGCTTGTCACCTTCCCAATCAAATGATGCATCATCCACAACAACACATTTTGGAAAATCTGACAAATCAAAAAGTTCACCATTGTGTACACCCGCAAGACCCTTTTCACGCTGAGTATTATAAGAACGGAACACAGATCCTTTTGTGAGGGATTTAGCAAAAGGGTCAAGTAAATATTTTAGAAAATTAAACCTGTGTCCTTTTGGAGGATTGTAAGGGCCGTCTACCCGGTAAAGATAAAGAGTTCCTGCCCCCTTACCTTCTACAAAGCAGTGCCAAATGTCACCAGTCTTATTTATATTGGGATTGAACTCGTAACTTTCTGAAGGCAGAGCATCACTTTCGCTGTTAAAAAAATAGATTACAACCCGGGTGGCATTACGTGAATACACACAAAAGTTTACTCCCCCATTCATCACGGTAGCACCGGAATTTAAAGGAAATCCATTTTTTACAACAAGCTTTGACATGATTCTGAATTATATCAGATTCAAAAGGGATTTGCCATATTTTCGTGGAGTTTTTGGAGATAGCACTATTGGATAAAAAAAAATTAAAAAAAGTTTTGCCGTTTATTCTTGTTACAACCCCCTATATATAGTAATCTTGCCTATACAACACATCAAATGCTGCCGTTGACAGTAGTTGGACATACCATGTTAAGGATGAATCCCGACTGCACAACAGGGGGTTCATTTCAGTAATGGAGAAAGTCGATGCTTGAAGAAAAGGGCACCAATCAGTATTTCAT
>JABUUX010000078.1 GCA_021442965.1 Treponema sp. | reverse complement strand
TCCAGATTTCCATATTATGCCGCTCAATTTCTACATGATTGTGAACAGAGTAATATTCTCAGACTTCCCATCCGCGACGCAAATGTTCTGGAATACGAAAACCTTCCGGAGTTTCATAACGACCCGTTTGACTGTATGCTCGTTGCCCAGGCAAAAAGTGAAGGCATGTTTCTTATGACTCACGATGAAAAACTTGAAGGCTTTGGTAAAGAAGTAATGCTTGTGTAATTTTAGTAAATACCTTTTACAACAGGATCTGACCAAAAAGAACTGTACTTAACTGTACTGTTTGAAGCTTCTTCCCAAATAGTCTGAAAAGCGAAGGCTCTAGGTCTTTGTACAATTTTATTATCCTGCGAGAATGGTTTTAAACTGTTAATTCCACGACTGAATTTAATATGATGTGAATCTATATTTCCAAAATAGTATTCAACAGAGTTTATATCTTCATCCCACTTGTTGTATTCTAAGCCTGCACCAAGAGCTACATCAACCGGTATCCAGCCAATACCGCTTATATAAAATTCTGACCACATATGATTTCTTGTTGTAAGGTCAGGACTAACCAAAAGTCCGCAATCCGCAAATGCTGGAATATCCAAAGCTCTTAACAAACTTGTAAACAGAATTGAAAAATCGTAAGCATCTCCCTTTTTTTGTTTCAAAAGATCCAAAGGATTTGCATCATTGTTTCTGAATTCATTCTGTATTTTGTAATTTTCAATCATATAATTATAAACAAGTTTTGCCTGTTTATATGGATTTTTTTCTGTTTTTACTATTTTACGTGCAAGTTCAATTACTTCTTCATTTCCAGATGGAATCAATTCATCTTCTCGTGTTGCAACTGCATAAAGAACATCAGATATATCCGGATTCTTATTTTGTACTGCATCTGCATTTACATTTGTTGTTATACTGTAAACTGGAAGAACAAAGGATTGTCGGAAATATATTCTATTAGCGCTGTTTTTTTCCAACGCCAACTGATGTATCATTGTTTTTTGGAAATATTCCAGAACAGGTTCTGGTTTTACTTCTGTCAGTTCATACTTACTTTGGTTTGCACTTATAGCAGGTACAGGGCATCGTAAAGTAATGGTTGCAGAATCCTTTGTTTCTATATCTGCCAGGTCAACTGAATAATTAACCAGGAACATTTTTCTGTCACCAAATTCTTTTGTTCCAATTTTTGTGTTTAATTTAATTTCTACTGGCTCTGATTTTCCTGCAGATGTTTCTACTACAACATACCCCGAAACTGCACCATCTGGAATACGCACTCTGATTTCAGAATTTGTCCAGTACTCATACCCAAAATCATCTTCCCATACAGGTATCATATCTTCTGTCTGTGAACTTAAATCTGTTGAACCATAATTTGCATTAAAATAGACTTTAGCTTGTCCGCGGCTGTCTCCAAAATTGTTTCCTGTAATTATAATTCTGCTTCCTGTATGAATCTTCTGAAGATCATTTTGCAGCTCACCTTTTTCTGTACTCAAATACCATATTACTGGTTTTGTTATCTGTTGAACTTCTTTTATTTCTACCGGTATTTCTGAAGCGTTTGCAAAAAAGGCAGGTTTAGATTTTAATTTTCCAGCACTCACAACTACAAGTCCATCCTGAACATTTGCCGGGATAACTACTTTAATTGTATTGTCTGTCCACATTAAATAAGAAGACGCAGTAAGTTTTGCTCCACCAAACTCTACATAGTTCATGTCGCGTTCTTTTCCAAAATTCCTTCCGGAAATTACTACTACATCCCCCGGATTTCCTACCGGAGGTGTAATTGCGTCAATATACGGAGTTGGTTTTGTATTATACTTAAATAAATATATCCCACCAAGGATAAATACAATTATACAAATTAAAACAAGTACTCTTACAAGCGGTGATTTTGCAAAGAAATATTTTGCTGTTGTAGAATTATTCACTCAAATAGCCCTTATACATGTCCACAGGAAAACCAATTTCTGTTGTATAAGGAACAGCGTTCATTCCAGGAACTGTAATTTTGATAGAAATAGTATTCTCATTATCAAAATTCGGGCGGAAAACGTCAATATTTGAAGTTTGATTTGTGCTTACAGCTCTTCCTGTAGCAACAGCAGTATTTGGAATGTTTCCGGAAAGATTCCTTGGTCCTTCCTGACGAAATGAAACTGTATTTGGTGCTATTGGGTTTACAGCAACAACTGGTTCTACACCAGCCTGTGTTTTTCTTCCCTTCAGTCCAACAGGAAGAACAAGCGCAAAAACTGCCGCTGCTGCCATTGCAGGAACTGTATATTTTACTACAGGTAAAATTAATTTTTTATTTACAAAACTATTATTGGCTTTTTTTGTGTTACGACTGTAACTCATGCGAATTTGAAGCCTTTCAAAACTTTTATCCAGTTCTTTTTTCGAAAGCTCTTTCTGGGAATCATTTTTTAGCAAAGCACGAAGATTCTTTATACGATTCAACTCTGCAGAACATTTCGTACAATTCTGAACATGAGTTTCGTATTCCTTGATATAAGAAAGAGGCATCTCATTATCAAGATAAACAGAATGAATATCCTTAGTCGGGCATAAAGACATTTTCTTCTCCTATTAACTTTTCTAACTGTTCTCTTGCTCTGAAGATTCGTATTTTTACATTCCCCTCTGTAATCCCCAGAACCTTTCCAATTTCTTTATAATTCAAATCTCCGTATTCACGAAGAATTATTACTTCCCGTAATTTTTTTGGCAGTTTATTCAGACACTCCTGAATTCGTCTGATTGTTTCTGCCTTAAGCAAATCTACTTCACCACTGTCGTATTTACGATGATCTTCATATAAGACTTTTTCATAAGCTTTATGTTCTCTGTCCTTTCTTTTTACATAATTCAGAGAAGCATTTTTTACTACCCGGATAAGCCAATACTTTGCATCATCCAAGGACGGAAAAATCAATGATTTTTCATTAGCCTTAATTAATGAATCGTGTGCCAAATCTTCTGCTACTTCTTCATCACATACAACCCGATATGAAATTCTGTAGAGAAGCTGCATACATTCATCATAAATTTTTTTGAAGTCAGTCGGATTTCCTGCATTTATTTGTGAATCTTCCGTTTTTGACTGACCATCTATACTATCTAACAAAATATTATCCTATTAGTTACAATTTTTCTTAAAATTTTTTAATTGTTTAATTTTACATTATCTTTAAGGTTTACTTCAATTCTTTAAACTTTCCTTTGTTTTTTACAATTCAGAACTCATAAATCCTTTCAAATAAAGTTTATGAAAATTTTCCTTAATTTTGTGTATTTTTATTGCGGATAAAAATGGTCACTTGACCGAACTCTTGTAAGATAAACAAAAGTATTATTGTACAAATCAAGAAAGTCATTCAATGTCATTTCTTTTCCGTTCATAAATACATAACAGTTAAACCTGCCGTTTGTTTCAAAATAAGGCATAAAGATTACATTATTATTAAACACTTTAACTTCCGGAGTTTTATTGTCTGTCTGGCGAATTGCACCAAAATAGATTACTCCTGGTTCTGAGTTTGCAAGAATATAAAACAGAGATTTTAATACATTAATGTTATATCCAGAATCTTTAGAAAACGTCACTGGATTTACAATTCCATTTTCAGAAAGTCCGGCCACAAAAGGCTCTAAAGTAACGTCCACCCCTGACTCATTAAATCTATAAACAGTTCCTGTATTAACAGAAAGAACTGCCGAACTTATATTTCTAACAAAATCCAAAGCAAAAGAAAGTGAATATTCCTGAGAAAGGACTCCCTGATACCCAATATCTTTATACTCTACAGTTTGTGTCAAAAGAGGAAGCCTTTTTAGTTTACTTCCGGCAACAGGTTCTACCAAACCATCAGCAACCCATTTTATAAATCCAGATGATGACAAAGGAAGTTTCTCTGTTCCTTCTTCTAACTTAATTGGCCTTCCACTTCCAAATTCCACCAGATTATCATTTTCATCTATCATGGCATCTTTATGATAAACAATATTAGGAAGTCGTTCTCTAATTACTCCTGCCATTTGATGAACACTGTGGTAAAGTGTCGGGTCATACTCAAGATAATTCCATGGCACGTTCGATTTAGTTATGCGCTGTACCTCTGCCAGGCTTGCAGAATAAAAGCGACTGAAAGGGACTCCTGTTGGAATACCTTTTACTGCATAATTTCCAAAAATTACTAAATCACAAAGCGATGTTTTGTTATAAGGGGTAAACTGAATATAAACTTCACTATTACTTAAAAAGTAATATCTGATACGTATTGGTTTTCCATCTTTTTTATTTCTGATTAAAACCCAGCTTCCAGGGGCATCTCCAGGATATACATCCTGTTTTTTAGTATATTTCCCATTCTCTGTATATACATCAACATTCATGGTCATATGTGGAGAAACAAAAACATTAAAACTGCTGTCTGTTTCTTCAAGTCTTACCTGAAATTCCTGACCTGCTTTGTTTGAATAAATCTCAGGTATATTTTCTCTTACGGTCATCAAAGAAGCTTCAAACCAGGTCTCAATTAATCCTGAACGAATTTCAGATGAATCCGGAACTCCAAAAGCATTATTTTCTGCTGTTAAAAACATTGGAAACAAAAACAAAACAAACCAGATTGTCGATTTCCTTTTCATAAAATATATAATCCCCTTATCTTATTTTCGGTTTTTTCTTTAATTGACTTAAATTTTCTATTATTTGACTTAAATATTCACTTTTCATTATAGTAATTCTTGTATATTCAAATACTTTCATTAATTCAAGGAGAATGTTATGAAAAAACTTACAGCTGTTCTTGCTGCAGGCCTTGCACTTGTTACATTTGGTTGCAGCGGAAACAAATCTAATGATATCACAATCGGTGGTATTTTCCCTCTTTCTGGTCCAGTTGCCGTTTACGGTGTTGAATGCAAAAAAGGTATTGACCTTGCTATTGAAGAAATCAATGCTGCAGGTGGTGTTCTTGGACAGAATTTTGTATTAGTTAGCGAAGATGATGAAGGAAATCCTGACAAAACAGTAAATGCCTTTGCTAAACTTACAACAAAAGACAAAGCTAAATTTGTTATCGGTTCGCTTACTTCAGGATGTACAAAAGCCATTACAACTCGTTCACAGGCTTTAAAAACTATCCAAATTGCTCCAGCCGCTACTGCAGCTGATATTACAGATGCTGGAAACTATATTTTCCGTACTTGTTTTATTGACCCATTCCAGGGAACTGTTGGTGGAAAATTTTCTGCTGAAACTCTTGGATGCTCTAAAGCTGCTGTTCTTTATGACATCGGAAACGACTACTCTGTAGGTCTTACAGAAAACTTCATTGCTGCTTTTGAAAATGCAGGCGGTTCTATCGTTGCAAAAGAATCTTATGCAACAAACGATAAAGACTTCAACGCTCAGCTTACAAAAATTAAAAATGCAAATCCTGACGTTGTTTATCTTCCAGACTATTATGGAACAGTTGCTCTTATTGCAAAACAACTTCGCGCTCAGGGCATAAACACACCAATCGTTGGTGCAGACGGATGGGATGGACTTACAGAAAACGCCTCTGACGAAGTTCTTAACGGTTTCTATTCTAACCACTATGCTGCTGACTCTACAGATCCAGCTGTAGTTAAATATGTTACAAACTTCAAAGCTAAATATGGAACAGAACCAAACTCTTTTGCTGCTCTTGGATACGATTCTGTTTACCTTTTGAAAGATGCAATTGAAAAAGCAGGATCTTCAACAGATGTTGCTGCTGTTCGCGACGCTCTTGAAGCTGCAAACGGCTCTTATGTAACAGGAAACCTTACATTTGATGAAAAACGTAATCCTATCAAATCTGCTGTAATGGTTGAACTTGTTAAAGATGACAGTGGAAAACTTAAAACAGTTTATAAAACTACAGTTAATCCGTAATTCATGACCAACAGGTCTGAATCATAAAAAAGGGGATGTCCGTTATATTTTGGACATCCCCTTTTTTTTTACTTTATACAAAAACTTAGTCAATAGTTTTAAATCCGGCATTAATTCCGTTCATTGCAATTACAAAATTTGGAAAAGTAACACTACACCATTCTGCATCTGACACTTCTATTTCTTCACCTTCTTTAAGTCCCAAACCCAAACATGCAAGACTCATTACTATTCTATGGTCTTTAAAACTTTCTACCTTCCCTCCATGCAAACAACTTTCATTACCGTATATAAACATTGAATTACCCGCATCTTCTACTTTTGCTCCTAGTTTAGAAAGTTCACTGCACATTGCTTTTACACGATCAGTTTCTTTTTTTCGACAGATTTCAATGTTTTTAAGTTCTACTACACCATCAATGAAACACGCCATCACACTTAGTGCACAAATTGCATCAGGAAAAGACGACATATCAACCACAAGCTTTTCATTTTTCAAGTTTTTTGTATTCAGTTTTTTTCCGCCTTTAACAATCAGAGCGGATTGATCATAATTTATTTCAGCTCCCACGGATTTTAAAACATCTACAATTGCCTTGTCTCCCTGGCTTTCTCCTGTATCAACATTATCAATAATAATCTCACTTTCCGAAATTAAGGCTGCAATAAGAGGAAATGCAACACCTTCCCAATCTGAAGGAATTACAGTTTCAAATCCTTTATAGTAAGCAGGTCCTGTTACAGAAATTTTTTTATAATCTTTTGAAATCTGTACTTTATCCGGCTCTCCTGTTACTTTATCTATCCACATTTTTGTCATTGTAAGATATGGAGTTTCTTGGGGTGTAAACAATTCCATTTCTATTTTCCCATTCATTCGTAATGCAGCCATCATTATTCCGGAAATATACTGTGAAAGTTTACCTTCTGTTTTTAGCATTTTGTCTGTACAAATTGGTCCTTCCACCGTAAATGGAGGTTTATTTCTTTCACCACTTGTTGCTTTTCCTCCCAACTGATTTAAGGCATCTAAAAGATGTCCTACAGGTCTGGAACAAATTGATTCATCACCTGTATAAGTCACTTTTCCTTTTAATGTTGAAAGAATTGGTGAAAGAAAATACATCAAAGAACCTGAATTTCCAACATCAATTATTCCTTCTTTCGGGATTTTAAGATTTTTTCCAGCACCTTCCACCGTCCATACAAGATTAGAATTTTCTGTGGGAAATTTACATTTTGCCCCAATTTGATTCATCGCTTTTGCTGTAGAAAGACAATCATTACTGGGTAGTGGATTTTTAATTTGTGAAACCCCTTCTGCCATTGATGCAAGAATTAAAGCTCTTATTGTATGACTTTTTGATCCTGGTACTGTTATATGACCTGACAGTTTTGCTTTTTGTGAAATAATTTTCATACCTACCCGATTTTATCATATAGGGTCATTTCATTGAAGTATGCTTTTTTTTACGTTAAAATCTATAATTATGATTAAAAAAGCATTATTAGTTTGTGAAGATAATACTGGAATTATTGATTTTGCTCAGTTCCTTATAAAATCTGGTTGGTCCATTTTTTCAAATGGTAAAACTGCTGAACTATTTAAAGAAAATAATATCCCATTTAAAACTGAATCAGCATTCAATCTTTCTTCGCATCCTATTCATGATTGTTCTGCTTTAATGCAAAAAATACTGCAGACAAGAATTATTGATTCAACCTCTCCTTTCGAAAACTCTGATGATGAAAATAATTTTTTTATTGTTTGCCTTAATTTTGACCCTATTGTTGCTCATTTTAATCCAATACTAAAATCTGGGGTTCCTTCGTCTTCTTTATATTCTTTTACAGCATCTCTCATTAGAAACTGTTGTACAAATTATCCTAACGTACTTATTTTGACAGATCCTAAAGATTATAAAGAAGCCCTTATAGAAATTCGCACTGAAGATATTCAACCTGCATTTAGAACATATCTTACAGGAAAAGCGTTAAATTTAGTTTCTGCTTATGATGCGGCTAACGCTATTGCTATTCTAAAAAACAATCCTTTCAATACATCTTCATTTTTAAATTATCTTACACTTCCTTATAAAAAAAAGCTGGAACTTCATCACGCTTTAAATCCTCAGCAAGAAGCTGTTGTTTATCAGTTAGGAGGGGATGAAGGTTCACTTTCAGGTTTTAAAAAAATTCAAGGAAAAGAACTGACATTTAAATGTTCTATTGATACCTCTTTTGCGTGGGATCAGGTAAGCGCACTTTATGATAATCTTAAAAATCAAACCTCTGTTAAAAGTTTAACTTCAGAAGGATATCCTTATACAACCCAATTTACTCCTATTAAAGGAACTGTTTTTTCTGTTTTAGTAAAATACAAAAAAGTTGTTGGAGCTGCCTTGGATTCCAACGTTTTGGATTCTTTCAAAAAAACTGTAAGCCCAGATCCAGATTCCAATAATAAAGCATCTCTTGCCTGCAGTGCAGTAATCGATGCTGATTCTGCCCGCGAAATGCTTAACTACAACTTGGAAGGAATTATTGCACCTGGTTTTACAGAAGAAGCCAAAGATATTCTTTCACATATTCCCGAAACCAGACTTATTATTGCAAATCTTCCTGCTTCTAAAAGTATGGGAGGTACCATTATTGATGGTGGAGTTATTTCATTTACTCCAGATAAAAATCTTTACGAAAAATGGGTTATCCCTACTAAAAATCGCCCTAATCAAAAACAAGTTGACCAAATTGCATTAGGAACTCTTATTGCTTCTACAGCTTCTTCTTATGCTTCTGTTCTAATTAAAGACAATTCAGTTGTTGGGGTTGGAGCGGGTTTTACATCCCGTTCTAAATCTTTGGAAAATGTTTGTTATGAAGCAAAACAAGTTTTCAAATCTCATCCAACTGACGATAATAAAATAGCAGATGTTTTAGTTTGTGATACTTCTATTGGTCTAACAGAAGCTGTTATTGAAATGATTGAACGCGGTGTTTCTGCAATTCTTCAAACAGGTGGAAACCCTCAGGATCAGGAATTCATTAACTATTGTGATGAACATAATGTTGCTATGGTTTTCACAGGAATGACACACTACACTTATTGATTTTACTAAAAAGGATTTTTTATGCTTTACTATTTGGGAAATTATATCCAGCAGTTTTGGGGACCTGCCCGTCTTTTAACTTCCAATGCTGTTCTTATTGCTTTTGTCGTTTATCTGGGTTTTTTTGCCAGCCGTTTTCTTATTCCTGCTTTTTACAAATTTATGCCTCATGACCGTGGTCGTGAATTTACAGTAAATGCTGAGCAGGCTAAAGGAAAACCAACCGGTACAGGATCCATTTTTATTACTTTTTTTGTAATTATCTGCTTTCTTTTTATTCCTATGAACATTTACCAAATGATTATTGTTGGAATTACTTGGATTACAATGCTTACAGGATTCTTTGATGACAGAAGTACTAAAAGTTGGGGCGAATACAGAAAAGCTTTGTTGGATCTTATAATCGCTGTTGGTACTTCTTTTGTTTTGTATTATTGTTCAAAATCCTCTTCTGATGATGGAATAGTTTATTTCTGGCTTCCTTTCTTTGCTAATCCGGTAAAAATAAATATGGCAGTTTATATT
>JABUUX010000267.1 GCA_021442965.1 Treponema sp. | reverse complement strand
CCCAATAATAAATCCTAGAAGACAAAAAGTCCGTAATAATATTTTGATAGTGTTTCTCACCCCAATAATTATAAAAAAAAAAATAAGTCAAGAAAAAAAATATATGAAGATAAGGAATTAAATTTGTGTTTTTTGTGAAATTTATTAGCAGTAAGAAATAAACTTTTATGGACTATTGAAGAAGTTTTGTAAGAGATTCATTCAATTTTTTTATAGAAGAATCATTTGGATTTAACGCTACAACCTGTTTAAGGTAATACTGTGCTTTTTTATAATCTTTCTTTTCAAAATAAATTTCATAAAGGCGAAAAAGAGCATCACTGTTTCTTGGATTAGCAATCATTGAACTGCGAAGATCGGCCAGAACCGCAGATTCATTAGGCTGCAAAAAACTTCTTCGGTAATAAAGAAAACTCTTTACCTTTGAAGAAGATGTTTCAAGAAGTGAATTAATAAGGTTCAAACTTTGGGTTTTATTTCCACCCGAAACCTGAGCCAAAATATAAGTCTGAAGAATTACATCATCATTAGGATTTTCTTTGTACGCCTGATTTGCAAGAGAAAGAGCTTCTCCGGTTTTTCCAAGTTTTAAACAAATCTCCACATATTCAGAAACAACCTCGGGCTTTCGGTTTCCACCATTAACAAGTTTCCGACTGATTTCATAAGCACTTTGCCAGGCTTCTCGTCGGGCAAGCCCGTTCATAGCATAAATTAATGCCTGTTCATTTTCAGGGTCTTTTTCCAGAATTTTTTCTACCAGCTCGTCTGCATATTTTCCACCAACGGGTGAATCTGTTACAGACGCAATCTGTGCGGCAAGCAACATTGCTTCTTGATTTTGAGGATACAAGGACAAAGCCTTTTCGACAACTTCAGCCGCCTGAACAAAACTCTTATTCCACTCTATCTGAACTTTTGCACGCAGCAGAAGATAATCTGCATTTGTATCATTCTGTCTTGCGTACATATCCAAAAGGGAAACCGCATGAATATAATCCCCTTTTTCTGTTAGAATACGGGCTCTAAAAAGAACAAATTCAAGATTATTCGGGTTCTGCTGGAGAATATACGCAACATACTCTTCTGCAATATCCAGCTTTTTAAGAGCAAAAGCACTTTTTGCTGAAAGATTCAGAACAGTAACATCCATAGGGTATTTCTGCCGCAAAACAGAAGCTTTTGCAAAGGCCTGTTCATTTTTTCCATTCCTAAGATGACTGTCTATACAGGCAACAGAAATTTCATAAACATCAGAATAAGATGCATACAAATTTGAAAAAATCTGCTCTGCTTCAGGATAGTTTCCACGCTTTGTAAGAAGAACTCCCTTTAAATAATCTGACAAAATAGAAAATTCACGAAAAGAAGATGCTTCAAGAACAGCCGCTTCACACTGAGAGAGGACTGTGTCAGAAAGATCCCCCTTATAGAGAAGAACCATAGCAGGAAGAAGAGTAGAAAGAAAATCTGTATTCCCCGTACTGGAATCAAAAAAACCTTCGCGAGCTAAATTCAAAGCTCCGATATAAGATGTCTGCTCCGAAAAAGAAGGAACCTCTATAGAAATTTTCTGACTTGGCCATGCCATTTGCATAATGGATGCTGCAACATTAATAAGAACTCTTTCTGTTTCTGAATATTCTGATTCTGATTTTCTTAAAATAGATAATGCCTGTTTTATAGACGATGGACTTCCTGTCTCTATTCCGTCCATAATGTTCTGAGGAATTTTTGAAAAATATGTCCTTTTTGCCGAAGGAACTGCAATTTTTACTTTTTCCTCGCTGGAAGATGTATTTTCGGTCGAAGTAGAAAATTCATCACCCACGGAAAGAATGTCAGCTGCCTCTTTTTTAGGAATTGAAGTGCCGGATTTTGACGGACGTGCAAATAGAAACGAAGTGCAGAAAAGCACTCGGGCACAAAGGCACATTGAGAAAATCAGATATTTCGGCAACCGTCTTACCATACCTTTCAGTTAACCAAAGCTAATATTATTTACTACAATCTTCATTTTCTTCAGAATTATGTTTTTTCTGCTTTTGAGTCTGCACACAGAAAAAAAGAATAAAACCGAATCCCGAAAGAAGAAGAACCACCGGAGCTGAATAAAAAAAGAATATCCTCAGCGGAACTTTTATTATATGGAGTGAAAACAATAGAAAAAGGCAGCCCATAGCAAACATCACAACTGAAGGAATAAAATATTTGGGCAGTAATCGTTTGTGTTTATAAAAGCAGGATGAAATAAGTGAAATTGAAGCAAAAATAATAAAAACAGGCCAAAGTTCAGAATATTTTAATTCACCTATACCACTTGAAATAATTACAGAAAGTGCACTGGAAAGAGTAACCCCAACTCCTAAGAAAAATAAAAATGAACTTTTAAAAATAGCTACCGAAAGATATGTTACAAGAATTCCTAAAAGCAATACAAAACACGGCCAAAACTGAAGCACACTTTCCCGTTCATTCAAAATTGCGTAAATAAATAGAAGAAAGCCTCCAAAAACAAAGAGCAATCCCAATGCAAGAAAAAGATTAAGACACCATTTTTTCAGTTTAAACATATATCAATTATCCATTAATTTACCAATATTTACAATAAGAAACGCTTATGATAAATTTAGAATTATATGAAAAAATTCTTATCTGTTCTGTTAATTACCCTCATTTTTCTTTGTTCGTCATGTAAAAAACAGAATTCTTCGGCACATTCGGTTTTAGAGTCTCAAGACCAGCTGAAATCACTGTTGAATGGTGGAAATCTTACCAGTGAACAGAAATATGCCATAGTAAATCAAATGGCAGAAAATCTGCTTCAAATGAAAGATTACCAGGGGACAATTCTTTTTTTGAATAACTGGGTTGAAGAAAATCCTGAAGATAAATACAACTCTTACTGGCTTCTTATGACAGCCTACTCTTATCTTTCACTAAATGCAGAACCTGTTGCAGAGTATTATTTTGACAGAATTCTAAGACAATACGGAGACCTTCTGGTTAAAGGAAAATCCATTCACTTTATCTGTCTTCAGAATCTGATTCAGATAAGTAAAACACCTAAAAACAGAATCAAATATTTTAACGAACTCATAAACAGATTCCCGAATGATATAAACAAAACAGAACTTTATATGCGTCTGGCTTCTGAATACGAAAAAGACAGCCAATGGGATATGGCACTGAGAACCTGTCAGTTATTTATAAGCCAGCCGGATGCTTCTACGATACAGATTTCGGGAGAACCTGATGCATATAAAAATGCCCGACACTTGATTGACTTTAACAGTTCTTCCAAGGACTGGACTTTTGAAACGCTTTCCGAGCTTGAAACTGCTGTAAAAAAAGCTATCAGAAACTATGACTGGAGATCTTTGGATAAATACAGATCTCAGGTTAATTTCTTTTCAATGTCATGGCGCGGAGATGAAACTGCTGCAAACTCTCAAACTGAGTTTTCAATGCACAACTATATGCTTGGTAACCGCATCCGATATGCCGACGAATTGGATGAATCTTCAAATGAAAATGAAGCATATCTGAGAACCTCAGGTTGGAACACATACATTAACGTCTGGTATCTTTACTTCCGAAAAGTAAACTTTCCCTTAGACCCCGATATTAACGGTAACTGGGAATGGGCAGGCATTTATTTTGGAAACAAACTGTAATGAAAATTCAGTTCAAATCACTTTCTGTTTTATTTATGGCAGCAATCTGCTCTTTTCCTCTTTTTTCTTCAGATACTCCAGAGGCAGAGGAGTCTTTTTCTGAATCACCAGAAAAAATAATCGAAGAAACTCTCCAGCCTCTCCCCATATATGAAGAAAATAATTTAGAAAACATAGAAGAACAGAATTTTCTTACACCACTCATTGAAACCCACAAAGAAAGACCTGAAGTAGAAAAATGGCGGCAATACTATCTTTCTTCTGACAAACGACTAAGTTTACTTCGTGATATTTTAGAATACGGAATGGAATACAGGCTTTATGTAAGAAAAATTGTGAACGACCGTGAACTGCCTTCAGAACTGGAATATGTTCCTGTTGTAGAATCCAATTACCGCACAAACGCAAAATCACGCTCCGGGGCTCTTGGAATGTGGCAGTTTATGGAAAACTCAGTTAAACCATTTCTGACTCTGACAGAATACGTAGATGAACGGCTGGATCCATGGAAATCTACAGAAGCCGGACTTTCAAAACTAGAGGATAATTATTCTTTTTTTAACGACTGGCTTCTGGCAGTTGGAGCTTATAACTGTGGCGCCGGAGCTATGCAAAAAGCCATTTCAAAAGGGCAAAGTTCTGATTTTTGGTATCTTTCAGAAAACGGCTACATTCCCTCACAAACAAAAGAATATGTTCCGCGTATTATTGCTATTGCAGACCTTGCTATAAATCATGAAGAATACGACATTGACCTTCCTCTTCACCAGGAAGAATATGAACTTTTGGATAATGAAAGAGACGGTCATTTCGATTACATAACTGTAAACAAAGCTTATTCTATTTCTGCTCTTGCTTCTGAGTTAAGAATGGATGACAAAAAATTAAAAACATTAAATCCTGCTTTAACTAAAGGATTTACGCCCCCTGCTGCAAAATATAATATAAGACTGCCTTTGGGAATGAAAAGTTCAGCAGAAACCGCTCTGGCATCTATTGAACCCATAGTTTTTCCTTTCCAATACAAAGTAGTTCCTGGAGATTCTTTATGGTCTATTTCCAGAAAATTTGGTGTAACTGTAAAAGCCCTGTGTGATACAAATGGAATTGAAGAAAAAGCAATACTTAAAATTGGTAAAATTCTCTACATTCCACAGAAATAACTGCCGAAGATTTAGTGAGTCAGTTTAAAACCGGCAGGATTTGTATGAAAAAATTATTAGTTTTATTTTCACTTGCAGTAATTTCATTTTCACTTACCTCACAGACACTTGAATCAGAAAGTGACATTGACTGGACAACAAAAATATTTAAATCTCAGATTACTCTGGATACAGTAAAAGCAGGTATTACCCTTCCTTCCGGAAAAAAAACTGCTTCCATGAAAATAAAGACAAAAACTCCGGAACTTATTCAACGTCCGCTTCTGACTCTCTTTGTAAATAACACAGAAAGTTTAGGTGATAAGGTTAGATCTAATGCCATAACTCTGGATAATATTTCAGAAATTATTGAAAATGGAAAAACCACACCGGACGTTATGTCACCGGATACAAAAAAAATCAAAACGACAAATACACTGAACATAGATTCTATATCTAATATTCTTGTAAAACATAAATACGGTTATAAACCGGAAGAACCTATTGAATCAGTACCTTCCCGCCCATACTCCGGAATTATAATTGATGCCAGAGGACAGTATCCGGTTCATGGGGAATACATAAAAAGTGATGTTTATCCGTCTTTTTTTCCGCAAATTTGGGATGAAGAAATGAATACTGTGTTTGAAAAAAATATGGTAAACCCAAAGACTTCAGAAAACAAAGGTATAGTCGCTTTTGACTGGTCAGATGACAACGCCCGTTATAAAGACCGGGTAGGTTATGATCCGCTTTATATAAGAGCTGTTCAGGTATACGGAAGAAACCGTACTGACCCTGTAATTAAAAGAAGTGATGCTCTTAAAATCCTTACAGTTCCTGAAAATGTAAACCTTTTGAGCGAAGGAAAAATTGTCATCCTTTTGGACAAAGAAAATCTTATTTACAAAGTTGCATCTCCACTAAAAGACCGGGAGTACTACGTAAAATACAATGCAGTAAAACAATACTTCTTCAAAGATATGGGAGATAATATCCGGGTTGAAGATGATGAAAACGGTATTCTGTTCTCTGTTGACTTGAAATTCTACCCTGACTCTGATGAACTACTGCCAGGAGAAAAAGCAAGAATTCAAAAAATAGCGTCTAAACTTAAAGAAATTCTAACAGATGACAGTTATACAGTTCTTATAGAAGGACATACGGCAGATGTAGGAAAACCTGTAGGACAGCTGAACCTTTCCATTGAGAGAACAATAACTGTAAAAGATGCTCTTGTTGACGAAGGAATTGACGATTCTATATTTACATATAAGGGTTATGGAGGAACAAAACCTATAGCACCAAATAATTCTGAAGAAGGACGCGCCCAGAACCGCCGTGTTGATATTATTGCGCGCCCCAAAGCAACATATATACAACGAGACTGGTAAACAAAACAACGCTCCATAAATTTTTCTTGCCAACAAATAATTCTATCCCTTAAAATGTCATTTGGATTCTAACCAAAAGAGGTATTTTATGAGGAAAACATTTTTAAAACATTTTAGAGGTATTGCTTTACTGTGCTTTGCAGGAATGGCATTATTTTCAAGCTGCAACCAAACAGTTTCAGGAACTGAGTCAAATACTGGTGGAACAGGCTCCAGCAGTGAAAAGTCCTGGGATAAGGTAGACTCTTTAAAAAATGCATACATAGATTCCGGGATTTTTGACCATTTTGGATTTGCGGCTACTCTTTCGGAACTAAAAGGCTTAAAAGAAACGAACGAGAAAGATAATTCCGATATCCCGGATATACTTTCAAAACACGGAAACACAACAACTCTTGGGAACGAAGCAAAACCGCAATGGATTTTATGGTACTATAACGGAACTCCAAGCCACACCGCTTCATTTACGGCTTCAAACGGAAAGATCATTGATGTTCCTGACTCCATCCCTACTACAAATGACAAAGAACACGGACTTGGAGGACTTGGAGAAGCCATGAAAATCTGTATGGATAAAGGTATCCAGATGAGAGGACACGTACTTACATGGCATTCCCAAACTTTTGACTGGTTCTTCTGCAAAGACTACGATGTATCAAAAGGACTTACAGACAAAGATACTATGACCGCCCGCCATGAATGGTACATCAAAACAGTTCTTGAATACGTTCAAACTTGGGAAGACGCAAACCTTACCCCTGAATGGAAAACCGCTCACGGAAATCACATAATCTACACATGGGATGTGGTAAACGAAGCCGTTGCAGACGATGCACTTTCCACCGAATATATTCGTGGTTCTACCCCGGGAACAAACACAGACATACCAGCCCTTGCAGTTGGCTGTCCAGAAGGAGGAACATCCCGCTGGTATCAGATTTACCAGAGTGATGAATTCATCATCAACGCATTCCGCTTTGCAAATAAATACGCACCAAGTGACGTAACACTTTGCTATAACGACTACAATGAATATATGGACTGGGCAAACCCTCAAAATAATTCGCGCGGAATAAAAAGAACTGGAATTATAAAACTTCTGGAATCTATTTTAAGCCATAAAAATGATGCTACCCTCCCTACCCGCCTTGATGCCTTTGGAATGCAGAGTCATTTTTCAGACTGGGTTTCATTTTCTGGCGTTGAAGACTCCATAAAAAAATATCTTGCTCTTGGCATTGACCTTCAGGTAACAGAACTGGACTTTACATGGAACGAAAATACGTATTCTGACGCAAACTCAAAAGGTTATTCAGGAACAAAACTTGAAGACCTTTATAAAGACCACATGAAACTTTACATAAAATATGCCAAATCTAAACGGCAGACAGAAGGAAACGGAATAACATCTGTAACATTTTGGGCAACCGAAGACCAGAACAACTGGCTTAATAATGTTGCAAACACTTACTACCCAAGCCTGTTCACCCGTGACACAAAAGGAAACATCGTAGCAAAAGAAGCCTTCTTTGCAGTTTTGAATGCAGCAAAACAATAATCAACATAATTCAAAAAAAAAGCACTGATTTTCGGATTATCCAAAATCAGTGCTTTTTAATTTAACAAACAAATATTATTCCACGAGTAAACGGGCAAAAATATCCTATCTGTTTTTTCTTTCCTCGGCGCTGGCACAAGTAATGCACATCATAGCATAAGGAAGTGCTTCAAGCCGTCCCTGAGGGATTTCCTTTCCACAACCAATACAGCGGCCGTATTTTCCCTGATAAATTCTGTCCAACGCAGAATCAATCATCTGCAGCCGTTTGGCATCCTGAATCCCCAGAGCTGTAAGAAGAGTTCTGTCAATTGCATCTGCGGCAACATCAGCTTCATCACCTGATTCAACAGTTTTTACCAGATTTTTCATATCATCACTCTGTGCAGCAAGGGATTCAATAATCTGCTTTCTCTGTTCCTTCAGCGATTTTTTCATACTGTTTAAAAATTTCTGATTCATTTTCCCCACCTTTTTTTTAACTGTACAACAAATATCCGGTAGTTTTGCATTGTTGCAAAGCCTTTAGGTTTAATATATATTATATACTAATTTAAGTACAAAAAGCCGAAAAAGCAACAAAAATTTTCATTTTTTTTCGGATAACTTTTGGAGGAATTGTGGCTAAAGAAGAAGCTATTGAAGTTGAAGGAATCGTTAAAGAAGCTCTGCCAAACACAACTTTTAGAGTTGCACTGCAGAATGGGCATGAAATTATGGCTCATCTTTCAGGTAAAATGCGCAAACACTACATCAGAATTGTTCCTGGAGACAGTGTTAAAGTTGAACTTTCACCTTATGACCTTACTAAAGGTCGTATTACTTTCCGCCAGAAGTAATGGCACCCGGCCTGTGGCCGCCGGCTGTTTCGGGGTTCGCTAACGCTCATTCCCATCTTTTCCTTCGGAACAGACGGGAACTAAAGCCCCTCCATAGCCTGGTGCATAAAACCAGCAAAAATAAACATAACCCAAATCACCGTTATTTGACACAAAGGATATCATTATGACTTTATTTGAAGATTTAAAATGGCGTGGACTGATTAAAGACATTGCCGGAGAAGAAGCCGATTTACAAAAAACTTTGGATGGAGCTCCTTTTTCATTTTACTGGGGTACAGATCCTACAGCAGATTCACTTCATTTAGGACATTATTCTTCTTTGTGCATGGCAAAAAGACTTGCCAACGCAGGACATAAACCAGTCCTTCTTTGTGGTGGTGCTACCGGTCGTATAGGAGATCCCCGTCCTACTGCAGAACGTGAAATTATTTCAGAAGAAAAAGTTACTGCCAATATCAACGGCATCCGTTCCCAAATTTCACGTCTGGTTCCTACAGCGGAACTGGTAGACAACTACGATTGGATGAAAGGCTACGAGTTTTTGAACTTCCTCCGCGACATCGGTAAATACATAAACGTAAACTATATGCTGGACAAGGATATTATCCGTCGCCGACTTGAAACCGGAATCACCTTTGCAGAATTTTCTTACATGCTTTTACAGGGGTATGACTTTCTTCATCTTTTTGAAGCAAAAAATGTAATCATGCAGGTAGCCGGTTCTGACCAATGGGGAAACATTACAACAGGTGTTGATTTAATCCGTAAAAAGCTTGATAAAACTGCATACGCATTTACTATGCCTCTTATTCTGGATTCTACAGGAAAAAAATTCGGTAAATCTGAAGGAAACGCTTTGTGGCTTGATAAAGACAAGACCTCCCCTTACGAAATTTACCAGTACCTTATCAACACAGATGATGCAAAAGTGGAAGAATACCTTAAAGTATTCACTTTCCTAAGCCGTGAGGAAATTGAAAAAGTAATGGCTGAACAGAAAGAACATCCTGAAACCCGCGCCGCACAAAAAACACTTGCATGGGAAGTTGTAAAAGACCTCCACGGAAAGGATGAAGCCGATAACGCCGTAAATGTTTCGGTAAAACTTTT
>JABUUX010000364.1 GCA_021442965.1 Treponema sp. | reverse complement strand
CCTTTTTCTGCCATGAACTGATATAAAAAAAGTTTGGATCTGCAGGCTTTCAACGCAGCTTCAGAAATTCTGCACGATGAACCTTGAATACATCTTGAAATCCAGTACTCTGAAAGAGGTACAAGTACCGAATTTTCTGGAATTGAAGTTGTAAAAAGGATTTTTTCAGTTTCTGGAAATTCATGAATCAAAACATCTGCCATAAACGGGGCATCAATAAATGAAACATTAAATCCAAGAAGAGAAAAAGCAGATTTTAACTCAGAAAGGCCGAATACACTTCTAGCCCCTGCAAGAATCAGTTCAGTCATATAAAAAAACAAGAACCCTGGTAGATAACATCTAGCAGGGTTCTTGCCGTCCAGTCGAGCTGGACATCGGAGAGAGTTTATCAGCTTATTTACAAGCTAACTATAATCTACCACGATGTATTTTAGTTGTCAACATTTATTTTAGAGATTTTAGAGTTTTATGATATTTTTTTTTGTAAATATACTACTTTTTTTTAAAAATTTTCTTGTTTAATGACAATTCCTTAATCTTGCATTAATATAGTAATAAGAGGTAAACAATGATACTTGTCCTGTTTGTAATGTTTCTTATTGTTTTATTTTTATGTATTTTCTTCGGGATGAATGCCCATAATTCCTGTCAGGCTTTTTGGTTTTTTAAATCTTATACAGATGTACCGGCCTCTGTTCTTGTTCTTATAGCCTTTGCATGCGGAATTGTAGTTTCAATGCTTCTGGTTATTTTTATGAAATTTAAATCCAGTTCAAGTTCTTCAGATCAGAAAGAAGAAAAGCCACTCGAAAATCAAGATTATAAAAAAGGCCGTAAAACCGTCAGGAATCCTTTTTCTAAAAAGAACCATGAACCTGTAAAAGACACAAGCGATATTTCATATAAAGGGTAATAAATTTTCAAATGAAAAAATCAACTGTTTTAATCATTTTCTCTATTTTTTGTACTTCACTCTTTTGTCAGCAAAAAGCATCCGATGCTGTTTTTGAAGCAAAAAAGTTAGCATCTGCACAAGAAGCCATGACATATCTTCAAAAATCTGCAGAAACAAATACTACCCCCTCAGAAAAACGTTCTCTTTACACTTTTTTAGGAATGTTTCAGGAACAGTTTGGCTTATTTGAAAAAGCTGAACTTTCATATGTAACTGCTGCAGGAATCTCTGCCGGAAATGCAGAAAATATGCCTAAAAAGTCTAACGAACAGCTTGTTCTGGATGCAGTCCGCTGTGCTCTTAATTACGGTAATTATACTTCTGCTGACAGATATTTGAATTCAGCGGTAAGAAATTCCAAAGATCCTAAAATTCAAAGTTATATCAAACTATATGCGGTTTGGAGTTCTTTATGCCGTGCAGACTCAAAAGACCAGCTTGAAGAACCTGTAGCACTTTTAACTGCATATTCCAAAATTTCTTCAATGAAAGATGTACATCCAGCTGTTCTTATGACACTTTGGTTTATTACCGGTAATTCAGATTGGGCAAATGAAATCAAAACTCTGTATCCGTTATCGCCGGAGTGCGCCATTGTAAAGGGAGACTCCCAACTTATGCCGTCTCCTTTCTGGTACTTTGTACCCAAAACAGGAGAAGCAGAGCCGGAAACTGGTACTGTAAAAGAAACACCAAATATAAAAGAACAGGCAGCTTCTTCAGAAACAAAAACACATGAAGAAAAAAATGAAAAATCAAAACTGCAGCTGGGGCTTTTCAGTTCCATGGCAAATGCAAAAGCTTTGGCAGAAGAACTTAAAGAAAAAGGATTTGAAGCCTACATTCTTTCTGATAAAAAACCAAGCGGAAATACATACTATACAGTTTTGGTAGATGAAAAAGACAGTACCACAGCCGACAAGCTAAGATCCAGTGGTTATGAATGCTACCTTGTAAACTGATACACTTGATTATTTTACAGTAAAAAATATTCCGTCAGTTTCTTTGCCGCATGCAACTTCCATAAAATGATTTCCCCGTTCCAGATTCAAACTGAAAATAAAAGGTCTGTCTTTTGTTTCTATAAGTTTACCGTCTAAATATAATTCGCAATAATTTTCTTTTCCGCCCTTAACTTCTACAGTCATTTTCTGCATTCCCTTTATTTCGGCCAAAGCATCAAAAAACAAAACACTGCCATTTCTTGGTGTAATAATTTTTAATGGGCTTTTATCTTCATCCAAATTACCGTTTCTGCTTTTTAAAACAAACCACGAAGAATATTCAGGAGGATATATCAGACCTTCTTGCCTGTGCCATGAACATTCAAAGACTTCAGAATCCTTTTCTATGTATTCCGTAACAGAATTCATGCAAAATGAACCTGCCTTCATGCCGGACAGAGCACATATTTTTTGTTTTTCATAATTTTCAGGATTTTTAAACTCTATGGATTTTTTGCCGTCAGTTTCAAGCATAACCAGAATCTCTTTTGCAATTGAAGCGGGAATGGAACTTCCGGTTTTTCCAATTACGGTGTCCCCGGAAAAATTTCCCATCCAAACACCTACAGCATACCTGCCTGATGCCGCCAGAGCAGTAATATTTTGAAATTGATTTGCAGTTCCGGTTTTAAAAATTGAATCAAATTCAGTTTTAAATACTTCTGCATAACCAAAGCCCAAAGCTCTTGCAGCATCATCACTTAATATACTGCACATAAGTCGGCATGTATCTGGAGAATAAACAGAATTAAAATTTTTATCATTATTTTCTGCTCCATAGCTTATTTCTTTAGGAACAATTGGTATAAACTGCCCGTCACGCGGAAAAACTGAAAAAGCCTGAACCATTTCAAAAAGACTTACTTCAGCACCTCCCAAAGCCAAAGACAATCCCGTATCCTGACCTTCCAAAGAATTAAAGCCTAGCTCAAAAAGTTTTTTGCGGTAGTTTTCAAGACCTATTTCATTTAAAAGATAAACAGCCGGCACATTCAAGCTGGAAGCAAGTGCTACTCTAAATCTAATAGGGCCGTTATAACGGTTATTAAAATTTTGCGGAACATATAATGCATCAAATCCGAATTCTGTAGGAATATCCGGAAGAACATCATTAGCAGCATATCCCCTTTCCAGAGCCAGAGCATAAAGGAATGGTTTCATACTGGAACCCGGCTGATTTTCTACCAGAACTCCATCAATCTGTCCTGAATGCTCTTCATCACTGAAAGAACTGCTTCCTACCCAGGCAAGAACAGCACCCGTTTTTATATCAATGGCAAGCACTGCTCCGTTTGTCAGTCTGTTATCGGCATAATCACGTGTCTTAGTTGCCAAAAGTATTTCTGCTTTATTCTGCACTTCAAGTGAAACAGGCAGTCTTATTTCCTTCTCCCTGTAAAGTCCCATGTAGTCTAATGATTTTAGATATTCTACATAATGCGGCATTTTAAAAGGATACTCAGCATTACCGCTAAGGTAAGCATAATTTGCAGGTCTTCTGGGAATCTTTGAAAGTATTTTTATTTCCTCTTCTGTCAACTCATCCAATGTTTTTCCAAAAAAATACCTTGCTGCACTTGTAACACCCTCTGTGTTATATCCAAAAGGAAGGTTATTTAAATAAAGTTCCAGAATTCTTTCTTTTGAAAGTTTTTGTTCCAACCTTACGGCATTCCAGGATTCTTTTACCTTTGCATACAGACTTCTTTTTGACCTTGGAGTAATTATTCTTGCAAGCTGCATTGTAATGGTAGAAGCACCACTTACAGTACGTCTTTCAGAAACGTTTGAACTCATTGCCCTGAAAATTGCCTGAACATCAATACCATGGTGACTGTAAAACCTTTTATCTTCTGCTTCTATAAAAGCCTCTACTACAGAAACCGGTATTTCATTTAAAGGTGTATATTCACGGCGCACACCTTCTTCCAGTGCCAGAACTTGAATCAATTCTCCATTACAGTCATAAAGCCTTGTACTGATTCTTCGATTTTCAAAATTTTTAAGTGCTTTATAGGGAGAAAATTTTATTACGAGGAAAAAAATCAAAACTGATAAAAAAAATCCACCGGCAATTAAAATTGCCGGTGAAAGACGTTTAGTTTTCATTATTTGATTGTAAACAAAGAACCTGCTGTTCTTCCAAATACTTCTGGTTCATACATACATTCAGAACTTGCAGGAGGGCACGGATAAACACCCCGTCTAACTGCCCGGAACTTAAAGGAAGCAGTTGTCTCTCCCTTACTGAAGTAATCCCAGAAGAATTGGATTTCATTATCGTAAATTACTTGATTTGACATCCAGTGACTTCCATAACTGTCATAATCGTAGTCCAAATCATAACGGTCATCATAACTAAAGTCGGTATAACTGTTTGACTCCTTTTCTTCAGGTGTGGTAACGAACGTTGCATCAAGAATTTCGGCTCCGGAAGGAACAGGTGCACGCAAAGCCACAAATTCACGGTCTTTTGTAGAAGAAAGTCTTAAACTAACTGAATAGACTCTTCCACTTTCAAGCGGTATAACACCAGTTTTTTCATCAGCCTTCAATTCTTCCCCAGTCAGAGAATCTTTTATAACCATATTTACACCAAGACCTTCATCTCTTGCAGCCTGCTGTTCATATGGAATGGCATATTTTAAACTTGTTGTATAGTAAAGACTTCCCTTTCCGGATTTCTCATACACAAGAGAATATAGGGTGTTTTTATCAAGATCTGAAAGTGCTTTATCTGTAAATGGCAGTGTAACTGTTACAGGCTTTGCAGCAGGACCTTTGAACGCCCCCGAAGCAATTTTCTGACCATTAACTGACGCAGAAGCCTTAAGATTCAGGTCATCAAGTCCGGTTTCTTTTATTACTGTGTAAACAGCATCAAGCACTTTTGCAGTAGTATCTGTACTTTCCCAATATCCGACTTTCTGCTGCTGCATAAGAGAATAAAAAATCTTTGTAATCATTGGATCTTTAGAATCCATTTTTGTAAAGAATTTCAAAAGCAAAGCAAGTCTTCCGGCATCAGTTGAATACCAGCTCCAGTCCCATGGAAGATGGTCATTAGATATATCCACTCCACGAGTTCCAGGTCTTATATAACTTCTGATTTTTGTACGGCAGGAATCAGCCAAATCAGAACTCATGCCGTTCATCTCAAGGTATGTAAGTCCAACAAGGGCTGTTACTGCAATATCATCTGTACTGTTATTAAGATCGCTCAATTCCCGCTTACTTATTTCTATTCCATTCAAAGCAAGAACATAATATGCATATGCGCGTGCATAAGTCCCATAGGTATACGTGTTTTTGCTATAATTTTTTCTGTTTACCTCACGTTTCAAATAAGCAAGGAGAGCTGTTTTGTCTATTCCCAGTTCTACATCTGTGTAGCCTCTTTCTTTAGCAAGAGTATAAATATGAGCAATTCTTGTAGAAACATAGAAATTATCACTATATCCGTTAGGCCAGTATGGGAATGCCCCGGAAATTCTCTGGCAGTTCTTCCAGCTTTTTACAGTTGAAGAAACTAATTTTCTTACATCACTGATTTTATCTGACTTTTCAAGCCCGAATACATCAATATAGTCTTCAAAAATTACTAAAGGCAGAATTGCAGAGGACTGTTGTTCCATACACCCATAAGGGTAATTGAACAGATACTGAACAGAATCCCCTAAAGTTCCAAGCCTTGTAGCATCCAGCGTTACAGTAACTTCTCCTTTATTATCAGGAGACTTAGGAATTACAATCTGTTCCTGACCTTTGTTATCGCCATCTTCAATAGTTCCAATAGAAGTAAAAGTTTCATAAATATATGGTTTTTCTATAATCAGCGGACATACTACTCTTTCATTCAGCACATCTGATTTTATTGTAAATACAACATTTACAAGGCCGGCTTTTGTGGCTGCAGCGTCAAAATAAACAACTGCATTCTGCCCTGACTTAATATTTATTGTTCTTGAAGCAGGACCATCTATAAATCCGGCTCCAGGTAATTTTTTCTTTCCGTTTTCAGAAGCAATAGAATTTTCATCAGGAGACTGTACTTCAACTTCAACAGAAACCTCATGACTTGCTCCATCCAAATTTGTAATAAGAACACCAAGTTCAGAAGTATCTCTTTCACGAAGACGTCTAGGCATTACCTGCTGAATATTTATTGGATTATTAACACCAATTTCATCTTCCTGCAGTGCCAGTAAATCTCCCAAAACCCCGAATGCTGTTACTCTGTAAGTAGTCAGCGTGTCAGGAAGTTTGAATGTGCATTTTACCTGACCGTTTTTATCGGTTACAAGAACAGGTTCAAACACAGCAGTTGCATCAAAGTTTGAACGTTCGTTTAACTTATCGTCTTCACTTTCGTCCCCACCCTGTAGATTTTTAACTTCGTATGTAACAGGGTCCATAAGATATGCACGGGAATCACCACCCCATACGCACAGAGGGAAACTATATTCATCGTAGAAGAAAGAAACAGGATCCGGTACATGGTAATTAATCAAATCAAGAACACCGCGGTCAACAGCCATAAGAGTCAGTTCTGCATTTTCAAGTGGAACACCTCCACGAGTTGCAGTAAGAATAACAGTAGCTTCTTCGCCTGGTCTGTAAGCAGGTTTTTCACTTTTTACATCAATACTAAATGCTTTTACATAAGGATCCACATGAACAGCTGTTACTCCGTAATATCCTTTCGGTTTATCCAAATCCGCTTCACCATAATTATGAACAGGATCTCCGGATCTTACAGAATATGATGAAACCGAAACATAAACTACAGGTACATAATTTCGTGCAATCTTTACATCAATAACCGAAACGTTGGAATCAAAATGTTTAATTTCCTCTGTAAATATACCTTCCCTTTCTACAGTAATAAGATAGTCCCCGGCAGGAAGTACGCTTTCCATAAGAATATGAGCTGTATCGCCTGGATTATACATTGACTGATCCGGTGTAAGGCGGATAGTTGAAGAATTTTCCTGATACCATGAAACATTTCCGCTTCCTGTAGCAAAAAATCTGAAATCTGTTAGAACATCACGTCCTTTTGCATCCTTTCCTTCTACAGTAAGAACGTAGTACCCAGGTTTCTTTGGCGTTACACTGATTTTTCCAGAAGGAGACATCACAACACTTGATTCAGACTCTGTTTCCATAGTCTTTTCGTAGCGGGTATAAATTCCACCATACACACCATTCTGCTGAACAAGAGTCCAATCTTCACGTGCAAGTTTTACTGATAAGTTCTTGTTTGTGCCCACAAGATTTGCTAAAACTTTGTCGGCATTCTTATCATTTGCTACACAAGTGCCGTCAATACCTGCAATCTTGTAATCAAAGACTTGAGCATGTCCTGCTCTTGAAAATCCACTGTTTCCGGTTTCTTTTGAAAGACCAACGTAATACATAGCAGGATGAACTACAGTTTGAGAAGCCGCTCCTATAACCTGGCCGGAAATATCTTGAACAGAAGCAGAAACACGGTAAACATAAGGCACACCTTTAAGTCCGTCTGCTGTTGAAATTACCGAAAGTTTTGCAGTTCCTTCACTAGAAAGAACTCCTTCTTCGTCATTGAAATATGAACGGCCTCCATTTGTATCGGATGGACCGAACTTAAAGCCTTTAAATTCAGGTTCATTTGAAGAAAAATACCACGGTTCTTTAAACCATGAGGCAGTATATTGAGCCCCTGAAAGTGCACCGCCAGCAAGATAAGTTGCCTTTAAATCCCCTTGAACTGTATCTCCAACTGTAAGCGGAACTTGTGGGATTGTAATTCCAGACTGAAACTTTAAGCGTTCAAAATAGGCAACTGTAAAAGAACATCTTTGAGACTTATTGTTGTCTCTTTCATAATTAATTATGTACTCTCCGGGTTCCAGGTCTTCAGGGAGTGTAGCTTTTCCATAAAAACCACCGGAAGAACTTGTATATCCTGTTTCACTCCAAATAACTTTTGGTTTGTACCAGGAACTTTCCTGAATAGTAACTTTATAATTTCCAGAATATGCCGAATATTCCCCAAGGAAAAGATCACGGTCAATGCCACGGAAAGAAATTGTTTCTCCAGGTTTATAAAGACCTCGGTCAGTAAAAATAAAAGTTTTCTGTTCAACATCTTTTGCTTTGTAAATACCGCGTGTATTCCAGATTCCTGAATTCCACGGATCATGACTTCTAGGAGAGAATGTTACTGAATCTCCATCTTTTTTTACAAGAATTGCAGGCTCTTCCAAATTGTTGAATTCTGTATTAAGTACAGCAAGTCCGTTTTTATCAGAAACTCCCGAACACAGAATTCTTGATTCAAGACTTCCACTTGCCTCACTGTCATTTTCATACCAAAAAACCTCAGCACCTTCCACAGGTTTTCCATCTGAAAGTTTTGTAACCATAGCTACTACTTTGTTAATTCCGTAGCGTACTGTCACACCAAGGTCTGTAACCTGAACAGAAGTACTGTTTGTCATTGTGTAAACTTTTTTGTCGTAATTACTGGTAATCTTTATGTCAGCATCAAAACGAACCCAGCCTTTACCTTTATCCAGATATGGATCCAGATTAATGACTTCAAAAAGTTTTTTATTCTTTGGTTCCATTTTTAGAGTTTTATATTCTGCTGCATCATATGGAGTTCTTTTATCATTCCATCTTATAAATGGATTCTCAGTATTTTCTACAGAGTAAACAGAATTTTCAGCAACATTCTGATATGCAAAAATCATTTTGTGCGGCATTTTTGCTTCCAGAATTTTCATTCCCGAATTTGTAAATTCAACTTCACTTGCTGCATTAGGAACTTCAACTGTATAGGATTTTCCGTTAGTAAGAGAACGGCCATAAATATCTTTAATCCCTTTTTTTACAGTTATTTTATAACTGTCTCCAAAAGTAACAGGCAGCCCGAACACTTTTACAAACAGACCATCTACTTTTATATTTTCTGCCTTTATCTTCATTTCAGGTTCGGTTGAAATATTACCTAAAACAGAATCTGCGTTAACAGGGTGTGAAAATCTGATATTAACTGGATTCGTATATCTTGTTTCAGATTCGGCAGCATAAATGGATTTCAATTTAAAAGGCTGCAGAGTTGAATAAGTTGAACTTATAAAACCAGAGCCGTCAGGCTGTTTTACCTTAATTGTAATATCTTCGTCATCAGTAAGATCTTCCAAAAAAGTAATATTGTATGTGACCGAATTAGTACCTTCCTGTTTTACCTTAAACTGTGCAGCATTACCACCGGCAATTACTTCAGAAAGTCCTGCTATGAAATCTGCCTTTACATCGTAACTGAATGTTACTTTTACTTCATTTGCTGCTAAAAATGGAACGTCATCATCATCAAACCATGTTCTATTTTCTTTTGAGTAAGTTACGCCCGGCTTAATATATTTAATTTCTAAAGGTGCCGCCGTTGTAGAAAATTCTTTTTCGCCAGAAATTAATTTTCCGTTAATTGATTTTAGTTTATCAGAAACTTTTATTTCATAAGACTGCAAAGGATCTGCAGGTTCTGTAGCTTCAAAACTTAAAAGATTTGTTCCATACCATCTGAACACCCCTTTAAGTGCTGGTGACACAGTCATGTAATCTGAAACAGCTGAAGGAGCCGGAAGAGCCGACACTGGAACTACAGGCTCTGAAAAAAGAACATAAAAAGAAGGACATTTAACACTTGCAGGAATTACACCTCTAGGTCCCCAATCAATTACAGTAAAAGGCTCTTTAGAAGATTCTGATTTTACAGTCTTATCTTCATAAACAGGATTTTCTCCAAACTCAAATTTTTCAGCATAATATTC
>JABUUX010000044.1 GCA_021442965.1 Treponema sp. | reverse complement strand
CGTGAAAAGGGAGACTTAAAAGAAAACGCTGAATACAAAGCCGCAAAAGAAAAGCAGCATATGCTTTCATTGGACCTTACAAGACTTCAAAGCGAACTTAAACGTGCTGTAGTATTTGACCCTACAACTCTTACAACTTCTGTCGTTTCTTTTGCTACAACTGTTACAATAACAGACAATGAAACAGGTAAAGATGAAAAGTTCACTATTCTTGGTCCATGGGAATCTGATCCTGACAATGGAATCATTTCCTACATGTCTCCATTTGGAAATGCCATCATGGATAAAAAAGAAGGTGATGTTTGTGTCTTCACAATCAATGAACACAAATACAACTGTACAATTAAAGAAATTACTGCTGCAAAAATCTAATTATTTAAGCAGTAGTTAGAAAACAAACCACGAAGGAAGTCAAAGTTCTTTCGTGGTTATTTTTTTTTACATAGGATAAATATGAAAAAAGAAGAAATTGCAGCCATGATAGACCATACTATTCTGGCACCTAACATTTCAAGTTCACAGGTTGATAAAATTTGCGAAGAAGCTAAAGAATGGCATTTTGCATCAGTCTGTATAAACCCAGTTTTTGTAACCCGTGCTGCAGAAAATCTGAAAGACTCTTCTGTAAAAGTTTGTACAGTTATTGCGTTTCCACTAGGTGCTACTTCTACAAAAGACAAAGTATCAGAAACACAACACGCTATAGAAAATGGTGCTGATGAAATAGACATGGTAATAAACATTTCTGCCGCTTTAGACGGACGCTTTTTAGAAGTTGGAACAGATATTTCTGAAGTTGTAAAAATTGCAAAAACAACGGGAGAAAAACTTGGCAAAGAAATTACCGTAAAAGTAATTCTTGAAACCTGCTATTTGAATGACGACACCATAAAAAGATGCTGCATTTTGTCCAAAGAAGCCGGTGCAGATTTTGTAAAAACATCTACAGGATTTGGGACACCTAAAGCTCCGGACGGAACACCACTTCCAAATGGAGCTTTGGAACATCACATCCGTCTTATGAGAGAAACTGTTGGTCCCAAAATGGGGGTCAAAGCTTCCGGTGGAATCCGCAGTGCAGAAACTGCCATAAATATGATAAATGCCGGAGCCACAAGAATAGGAACATCCAGTGGAGTAAACATCATAAAAACGTTTGAATGACATTACATTTGTAGGTTTTCTAAGGATTAATAATTTGGGATAAATAAAATACTTAAAAATATTTCATTGTTGAATTTTTAGATATTATTGTTTATATTTAAAAAAGTTCCACTTAATGTGGAGCGCCTTTAAATAATAAGTCCGTTTAAAACGGAGCCCATCAAGGAGTCTTTTATGGCATACAAAATTTCTGACGCTTGTGTAAACTGCGGTGCTTGTGAAGGTGACTGTCCTGTTTCAGCTATTTCTGAAAAAGACGGAAAACGTGTAATCGATGCTGATGCATGCATCAGCTGTGGCTCATGTGCTTCAACATGTCCTACAGAAGCTATCGCTGAAGAATAATTTTTATTATTCATTCATTTCAAGGGTTCTGTTCACCAGAGCCCTTTATTTTTTTATCTATGAAAAAAATTATTTCGTTTTTAAGCTTTATTCTTATTCTACTGGCATGTGCAGGGCTTTCATTTATTATTGTCTGGCCACTGTGGAAATTTGCTACATCAAACAAAAACCTTTACACATTCTTTGTTCTGCTGCTTATCAGTCTGGCAGCAGTTTTCTTTATAACAAAGAAAATAATTTTTCGTATCCGTAAAGGAAAAACTAATGAATAAGAAATGCTTACAGTACCTGCTGACAGCATTTTTTTTCGTTTCAGAAACCTTTGCCTCCCCTCATATAATTAACAAAGAAAAACTCCCCTATATTCCGGAGCTTATATCAAGAGATGAAATCTTTAAAGAATATTCTGCCATAGTCGATGAAAACTATCAGTTTCTTTCTTCCGGTAAAGATACTCTGATGATATTTTTCAAATGCAACGTTCCAAAAGACACTAACCTTCTGGCACTTTCTGCCCGGTGCAATATTCCTTATGAAACCATTTCTACTATAAATCACATACAAAACAGTGCCTCCGATATAAAAAACAAAGAAATCATTTTACCAACTGTACCCGGACTTTTTATAAGCGTATCTTCAGAAGACTCTCTAAACACGATTTTGCGTAACGGAAGAATTGAAAATTTACAAACTGAAAATGTGTGTTATAATATTGGGAATGAGACTTTTTATTTTTTAAAAAACCAAAGGTTCACACCTACTGAAAGAGCTTATTTTTTGGATGCTTCTTTGGGTCTTCCTTTGGACGCCTCTCAAACCTATATATCTTCCAGTTTTGGACTAAGAAAAAATCCTTTTTCTGGTCAATGGAAACAGCACAAAGGTGTTGATTTTGCCGCCTCTGAAGGTACACCGGTAAGAGCCGTAAAATCCGGCATTGTGTCTCTTGCAAAAAAAAATGATTCCGTTTTTGGAAACTATATAATTATTAAACACTCAGACAATTCTATGACCAGTGTCTATGCCCATCTTTCCAAAATGTGCATAGAAAACGGTGATATGATAAAAAAAGGTGATGTAATTGGATATGTAGGGCAGACCGGTATGGCAACTGGACCTCACCTGCATTTTGAAATTAGATTTGGAGGCGTAGCAGAAGATCCGGAAAGGCTTCTGCCTGTAAAATCAAAAAATGATGGCAACTAAAAGATTTTTTGCCTTTACAGTTATTTTTTCTCTTCTAACTGGCGTTTATTCCGAAAGTTTTCGTGTACGGAAAACACATATTGCAGATTTATCTCAAACCACTTTGGAATCTTCGCCCGTTTCGTGTAAAATTTACGATGCTTTTGCAGTTATTCTTCCCGAAGACCGTACATTCCTTGAAGGCATTGAAATTAAAATCGTTATTCCGGAATCCATTGCTTCATGGCGGAACTCTGTAGCAGCAACCATTTACGATAAAATCTCTCCCGAACCAAAACCTTCTCAAATTGATTATTCGGGAACCAGATTTTATGTAAATGCTCTTCCAGGTCGCCTTTCCTGGATTATTCAGGTTCCTCTTACAAAAGACAACAGCATAAAAGAAAACCAGTATTCAGCTAAAATTGAACCGATTTTGAATCCAAAATGTACAAATATTTTTCTTAAATTTCAGCCTGTAATGAAAGGTATCCCGGAAGAAGTTTTGGAAGCCGAACTTCAGGTTTCAGCACGCCCAATTTTTTCGGATAAGGGCAGACTTAAACTAAATCTAAAAACTACAGAAAAAGACCTGCAGCCTCTTACAGTATTTATTGATGATAAAATTTCAGACCTGTCAAAAGATATAATTCTTACAGCAGGCTCTCACGACCTTTCTATTATCTCAGAAAATTACAGAAACGAAGTACGTACTTTCTACATAGAACAGGCAAAGAACACAGAACTTGAAGTAGAATTACGAGGCGTAGAACCTTCTCTACTTATAAATGCTCCATCGGGAACTAAAGTCTATCTGGACGGTAACCTTGTAAAAGAAATTGGCAGTGAATTCATCATTTCGGAAGGCGAACATTCTGTTAAATTCGTTATAGGAGACTACGAAGTAATAAGAGCATTAAATGCACAAAAAGGTAAAACATATAAAGCAAATTTTGAAGTTGATTTGTACATTTCTGACGGAGAGGATTAATTTTTCATTTTTTTTATAAAATCACTCAAGAATTTGCCCCCTGGTGTCGATATTTAAAATACCAAGGGCATTTTCCCCTCCCACCCATGCCCTTGGTTGCCTGATGGGCATGGGCACGGTACCCGCCGTGCCTTTTTTTTTGTCCTTTTTAGTTTTCAAAATCAATTTTTCCATAATTCCCATTAACTTGAGAGAAGCGTATATATTTACTATAATATTAATGATATGAGAGTAAAAATTTCTGGCGTTGTTTTTCTTTGCCTTCTTATAGTTGGAACAGTATGCGTTGGTGCAGGACTGGGACTTGGTCTTGCACAGACAAAAAATATAAAAAATACTGAATACATTACAGAATTTGAAACAGCACTTCCAACAAAACTTCTGGACATTAACGGTGAACTAATTACTGAATTTTCTTCAGACGAAAAACGTGAAATCATTAGTTATCAGGATCTTCCTCAGCACATGATTGATGCTCTCATTACACGAGAAGACCGCATTTTCTTTTCTCATAAAGGCTACAGTTTCAAGGCTTTGGTTCGTGCCGTAGTTGGACAGGTTTTTCATATCTCACTTGGGGGTGGATCTACACTTACCCAGCAGATTGCAGGAACACTTTACTGTGACCGTACAGAACGCTCAGGATTTAAAGCTATTATCAGAAAAATGAAGGAACTGTGGTGGGCCATACAAATGGAACGCCGTTATTCAAAAAATGAAATTCTGGAACTTTATCTGAATAAAATCTACTTTGGTGGCGGAACCTATGGTGTAAATGCAGCATCAAAATTTTACTTCGGGCATAGTGCAACAGAAATTACTCCTGCGGAATCTGCCATCCTGGTAATTCAACTTTCAAATCCGGCACATTACAATCCTTTTGATCACCCTAACCGTGCCAGAGACAGACAAAAATATGTTCTTGCTTCAATGGTCGACGCAGGATACATTACACAGGAAGAAGCTGACCGTTCTTTTGAAGACTATTGGGCAAATTTTGACTACACCAGAACAAACTCATCTGCATATATGATGCGTGAAGATCAGGCTCCTTGGTTCAGCGAATATGTACGACGTGAACTGGGAAGCCTTATTTACGGGTCAGATGATATCTACACAAGCGGATTTACTGTTAACACAACACTGAATCTGGAACACCAGGCTGTTGCAGATGAAGTTATGCAGTATTGGATTACAGAAGGTAATTCACGTTACCAGCGCGAACATTCCAGAAAATCTGATGTAGCTTTTAATACTTATGTTCCACTTACAGAACTTCTTTCTCTGGTATTTAATATTCCGGAACTTAAAGTTTCAGAACAGCGCGCAGAAAACATAGCAAACTCAGAATACATGGAAAAAGTCAATCCTGTTCTGGATATCATTTCCCTTATGACAGGAAACGAATCTCTTAAAACTGACATCATAAACCGTGCAAACACAAAAACAAAACAGGACAATGCAAAAACAACTATTGAAGGAACCATGATTGCTCTGGACAGTGAAACAGGATACATAGACGCTATAGTAGGCGGAAGCAAATATGAAAAAGGTGAAAACGAACTGATTCGTGCAACACAGTCTATACTTCAACCAGGCTCAACATTTAAACCGCTATACTACTCTGCCGCCATCGATTCCAGAAAGTTTACTCCAGCCACAGAAATTTCAGACTCGCCGGTTGTTTTCTATACAGCAGACGGTAAACCATACATTCCACAAAACTTTTTAGGTGTTTGGGAAGGTGATGTTCAATTATGGTATGCATTGTGTACATCAATGAATGTACCATCACTTAAAGTTCTGGATGGAATTGGTTTTGAAGCTGCAATTAACCGTGCCGTAAGCCTTCTTGGCATATCCGAAAAAGAACTTCCATCCCGAGGTTTTGTTCCAGGATATCCTATTGGACTTGGTGTTTGTTCTGTTCGCCCTATTGAACTTGCTAGAGCTTACGCTATTTTTGCAAACGGAGGAAAAGAAGTTACACCTATTGCCATAAGAACTGTGGAAGATAAAAACGGAAACGTTATTCTGAATCCGGAACTTGAAATAAGAAAAAAACAGGCAGCAAAAGGACAGAATATTCAAGTTATCACACCTCAAACATCCTTTGTTATGACCAAACTTCTTGAACAGACAGTTCAAAAAGGAACTTTATGGCGACAAAGAGATAAATTCAAATACACCACAGAAAGTGGAAAAACTTATGTAATGCCTGCCGCTGGAAAAACCGGAACAACACAAAACTGGGCTGATGCATGGACTTGCGGATATACTCCGTATTATACTGCAGCCTTCTGGTTTGGATTCGATAAACCGGGGCAATCTTTAGGACTTAACATCACAGGTGCAACCCTTGCCGGACACGCTTGGGGAGACTACATGAGTAAAATACATAAAGATATGATTTCCAAAGATTTCCCAAAACCTCTTTCAGGAGTTATTGAATGTACTGTTTGTTCAACATCAGGAATGGTACTTTCAGACGCATGTGGAGAACACAAAACAACACAGTGGTTCCTTGAAGGAACACAACCAACTCAAATTTGTCCTATTCATACAAATAAAACTGGTTCAGTGCTTGGGGAATATCGTATTCAAAAAGAAATGTACCGTTCAGGACAGCGCCCTATTCTCCCCGTAGATACAAGTCCTCTAACAATAAATTGGGACCTTTTAGATGACAATTATGCATTAGTAGATTATGATATAAACAGCACTGAGGAAGATTCTGATTACTATCCTGAGGAAACTCATGAGGATATTCATGATGATTTGGACTATAACTTCCTTATGGAGTAAAACATGCTTGTACCTGTATCAAAAATTAAAGTAAAAAAAAGAGTTCGCAAAGATTTAGGAAACCTTGATGACCTTAAAGAAAGCTTAAGGCTTTATGGTCTTATGAATCCAATTACCATTACAAAAAAATATGAACTAATTGCAGGTGAACGTCGTTTGGAAGCAGCAAGACAAATCGGTTGGACCAATATCAATGCCAACATGGTTGATAATATAACAGAAATAGAAAAGCTTGAAATGGAACTGGAAGAAAATAACCAGAGAAAAGAATTCACTGAAGAAGAGCTTATGGAAGGCTACAGAAGACTCGAACGTCTGAAACACCCTTCCCTTCTTATGCGAATTATTAATTTTTTCAAGCGCCTGTTTCAAAAAATAATTGATTTTTTCAAGAAGAAATAAAGATAAACTAAAATGAAAAAAACACTCTTTCTAATTTCATTTTTCTTTCTTACCTCCCAAATATTTGCTCTTGGAGCTGGAATCCAGATATCTGCAAAACCTGGAATTTCTTTTCCCTTATCAGAAAATACATCAAATCCTGATTTTATTATGGGAGAAAATATTACCGGTACTTTCAGAACAGAAAGATTTCCTGCAGTTTACGCTGTTGGCTTTGATTTTGAGGAAACAAAAAACGAATTTCTTTTTGGATTGAACTTAACGTTTGACTACTGGATTTTTGAAAAGCAACTTATAAACATTATGAACTGCTACGGCGGAACAGGTGTTACGGCAGATTTCAGACTTGGGGAAAACCAAATGTTAAATCTTGATGCCGGACTCAGGGCTTTTTTAGGTCTTAACTGGCATTTTTTTGACGGCTTTATGGAATACTACCTGCAAATTGCAGCCGCTCCTGTGTTTGCAACAAATCTTAAAACCGGGAGTTCAGCAATAAATCTTTTCTTTCCTGTAGAAAGCGGGCTCAGGCTGCATTTCTAAACAAGATTTTTTCCAAAACAGGAATAACTTCTTCCATTGTTTCCACAAGATGCCAAGGCGTATTAATTACAAGAATACCACTTCCATATAGCCTTGGGGTCTTAGTTTTAGTAAGTTCTGTTTCTTCATGTTCAGATTCAGGCGCAACACATAATCTAAAATCATTTACTTCGGTATTAGGAAAAATTACATGAACACCTTCTGTAATCCGTTCCACCATATTTTCTATAACAGACAACCTGTATGACAAAAGCGGATACCATACCATTATTACACCGCCACTCCATTTTCTAAAAGTATGTAAAACGGAATCCGAAACATTGTCATAATCAGAAAGTTCTTCATAGCTTGGATCAATTAAAACCGCACCTCTTTTTGTTTCTGGAGGAGTAAGACTTTTTAATAAATTAAAACCATTGCATTTTTTTACCTGAACCTGACATGTATCCTGTTTTCTATAATTTTGTGTATTAATTCTTAAAAGCTCATTTTCTGCAGGATGCAATTCAGAAAGAAAAAGTTTGTCCTGTTTTCTTAAATACTCCATTTCAACTAAAGGAGAACCCGGATACAACAATGAATCTGTATAGGATTTGATTTTGCATAAATAATCACACAAAGATTTGGGGAAATCTGTATTATCCACCGAAAGTAGTTTTTGAATACCACAAGCCGCCTCTCCGGTTTTAAGAGCCCTTTCATCCTTCATACTGTATAATCCGTTTCCGGAATGAGTATCAATAAAAGTATAAGGTTTTTCTTTTTTGTTCATATGAAGCAGTACCTGAGAAAGAACAAAATGCTTCAGGAGGTCTGCATGATTTCCCGCATGAAAAGCGTGCTGATAACTTAGCATAAGAAAAGTATAACATTTTTCTTTTAAAATAACATTATTAAATAGAATTAAAACATTAACTATATTTTACTTAAATTTCTTTTATTTTTTAGGTAAATTTCACTTGACAGATTAATAATACTGAAGTAATCTGAAAGTGTTCACAAGAAAAAGTGAATAATTAAGACTTTTTACTTTGAGAGGAAAAAAATGAGTAAAATCATCAATGGAGAATCAATTCCTAACATGCCATGGCAGGATAAACCTGAAGGCTGGAATCTTCCTGTTTGGCGCTACAGTGCAAACCCTGTAATTGGACGAAACCCGTTCCCTGGAATGGGACGTATTTACAACTCTGCCGTTGTACCTTGGAAAGGAGCTTTCAAAGGTGTATTCCGATGCGAAGACTACACTGCACGCCCATTCCTTTATGTAGGAGACTCAAAAGACGGCATCCACTGGGAATTTCAGAAGGAAAAAATCCACATGAAAGATGAAAACGGAAACCCATGGGATCCTTACTACGCATATGACCCGCGTTGTATAAAAATTGATGATACCTATTACATTATGTGGTGCGGTGATTTTGACGGTGCTGCTATTTGTATGGCTAAAACAAAGGACTTTGTAGAATTCACAAGAATGGAAAATCCTACATTACCGTTTAATAGAAACGGAGTTCTTTTCCCTCGAAAAGTTAACAATAAATATATCATGCTTTCCCGACCTTCAGATTCCGGACACACTCCATTTGGTGATGTTCTTCTTTCTCAGTCCCCTGACTTGAAATACTGGGGTGAACATCGTCTTGTTATGCAGCGTGGTGGTTCAGCCTGGTGGCAGGGTGTAAAAATTGGAACAGGCCCTGCCCCAATCGAAATTGATGAAGGCTGGCTTGTATTCTACCACGGAGTAGCAACAACTTGTGACGGATTTGTATACTCCTTCAGCGCAGCCATCCTGGACCGAGACTGTCCTTCAAAGGTATTGTACCGTTCTGGTGCTTATATGCTTACCCCAGAGGAACCATATGAAACAACAGGATTTGTACCGAATGTAGCATTCCCGGTTGCTGCCCTTGCAGATCAGGATACAGGACGTATTGCCATTTACTACGGCTGTGCAGACACTGTTGTAGGGCTTTGTTTTACTACGGTCGACGAAACAGTTAAGTTTATTAAAGAACACAACGAACTTGTAGGAAACGACGGAAACGAAGGAAAGTTTTAGTGAATGCATAATTCGTAAAGAATAATTCAGAATATATAAAAGTGTATTTTGAAAAAAAACTCCGTAGAAATTTTTCCACGGAGTTTTTTTTTATCCTATCAGATTTATAAACTATTTTTATCTTTGAATTCTTCCACTTCCGTTTCCTGCAGCAAGTTTTTCCACTTCATCTACACTGACCATATTGTAATCACCTTCGATAGAATGTTTTAAACAGCTTGCGGCAACGGCAAATTCTACAGCGTCCTGAGTAGATTTTCCATTCAAGAGCGCATAAATCAATCCGCCACCAAAACTGTCTCCTCCGCCTACACGGTCCACAATATACATTTCGTATTTTTTTGAAAAGCAGAAATCTGTTCCGTCATAAAGTAAAGCCTGCCAGTCATTGCGGTTTGCATTGATTGAAGAACGAAGCGTAATGGCAACTTTCTGAAATCCGAATTTATC
>JABUUX010000337.1 GCA_021442965.1 Treponema sp. | reverse complement strand
ACAAATGTTGTTACAAGTGGAATAAAAGAAAAAACAAAAAAGATAAGAAAGAAAGGAGCAATAAAGAAATAACCCCATCTGTCATACTGTACAGTCTTTCTTTTTTTCTGTTTTGGAGAGTTTTTTTTCTGTACTATTTTAGAATCAGTCATGAATTCCTCGCAGAAATTAAGATTATGGATTTGCGAAAACGTTTTCGCAAGCAGACAAAAAAAAGAGCTGTTATTGCTAACAGCCCTTTTTTTATAGTTCAAAAACTATTTTGTAAGATTTGGATAAACTTCGAGGATTGAAGTATAGAAATTTTCCCAAGCTTCGTCCAAAGTTACATTTCCATTGTAGTAGTCAGACATTGCAGACTGGATTTTTTCATTCATACCCTGGTCATATTTTGACATAGCTGATTTGTCAATAGACTTAGCATTATCAAGGAAGAATGCCATGTGGTTCTGTCCACCAAGGAATGGGTTACCATAATCAGAGTTTGCAACAGCAGCCATAGCAACTTCGTTGTTAGCAAAGTCTCCAGCTCCCTTAGCAAGGTCAGTCATGTTGTCTGAATCACATGTAAGCATATACATAACATCTTTGATAAGTGCTTTGTTGTCTGTTCCAGCAGCAGCACACATCCAAGTTCCACCCCAAGAGAATCCCTGTGGTCCTTTACAGAAAGCCCAGTCACCTTCTGCAGATTTGTCCATACAGAAGTCAATGAACCATGCAGGTCCGAAGTAACCGAATACTTTTCCGTCTTTTGTCATACCCTGTGTAGATTCTGCAGACCAAAGGTTAGCTTTGTTGTTATATCCTTTGTCTGTGTATTCTTTTGTCATTTTAATCCAGCGTTCAATCTGTGGATCGATAACAATTTTATTTCCTTTTACCCAAGGTGTTTTTGCATTGTCAGAGAATACGCGGAAAGCATCATCAAAACCTGAAAGCATGAAGTATCCCTTAGCTTTTGCAGCAGCAGCTACAGCATCGAATTTGTCCCAATCAGCAAGAGCTTCACCAACTTTTACAGGATCATCTGTTCCAAGAACATCGATAGCATAAGAACGGCGGTATACGAATCCACCTGGACATGCCTGCCAAGAAACACCTTTAAGAACTCCTTTTGAGTCTGTCATGATGTCTTTTGTATATTTGTACTGTTTAGAAAGATCAGCATCTGTAAGACCGATGTCTTTTTTAACATCCAATGTGAATGGTGTATCAACATATTTAAGAGCATAGTCAGCTTCAACAAGGAACATATCTACCTTTGAATCAGCAGCAGCTTTTTCCTGAGCGAGAAGAACTTCGTCCAGTTTGTTCTGGTAAGCATTATCAGCGTTTGGAGTCTGAACAAAGTTTACAGTAACACCTGCAGGTACTTTACCTTTTGCTTCAAAATAATCCTTGAAGCGTGATGGGAATTCATCATTCCATACATATACGTTAAATACTTTTCCTTCTTCTGTAGAAGCTGTTTTGCCTCCACAAGACATAAGAGTTGCTGCTGCTACTACAGCAAGAACTCCTGCTACCATTTTCTTCATACAACTTCCTCCTGTCATTGGTTCTGTATGATTAGTTTTATTACAACGTGAAAGTTTATAGTTACTACAACGTTGTAATTTTTATCATAATCGATAATTCTAAATTGTCAATGAAAAAACACTAAATTTATAAGAAAAACCACCTATTTTTTTTACTGAAAACTTATTTTCCGTTTTTATTGAAAAGGAAAAGTGAAAATAAAGAAAAAAAATCTTATAACATTCAGAATTTTCTAACAGGAAAGAAGATTTTTTACAGTAACTTCTATTACGTGTATACTACGGTTCAAAAGATTTTCATCGGTCGGCAAAGTAAAAAGACTTCCAAGCCCCGTATCAGGATTCCGTCTGATGATTTCCTTTTTTTGAGAAATATACGCATCCAGCTGATTCGTCATAACAGATACTATAGCCTGGGCAATATCTTTGGAGTCCTTTTCTTCATACACGGCCTTTTTTGCAGATTTAAGAGCTTTCATTAGACTTTTAACGTCTTCCACAAGCCTTTTGTAATCTGCGTCCACAATTTCCATAGCACGACTGTTATAATACTGCTCTGCATGGATAAAAACATACATTTTCAAAAAAGGTTCGCCTTCAAAAAGCTTAAAATATGATGTGATTACTTTTTTAAAGAGAGCAGATCCTTGAGTTTTTGTAAGCGAAGCAGCTTCAAGATGTTCCTTTGTTACAAACGTTGAAGCAAGAATTTCAGAAGCACAGAATTCAAGAGTAGCAGAATACATTTCGTCTCGGGATTCAAAATGATTGTACAGGGAGGCTTTTTTTATCTGAAGAACATCAGAAATATCTGCCAGAGAAGTTGCACCGGCACTTTTTTCTACAGCGGAGGATAGAAATGACTGTATAATCTTTTCTTTTGTAATCTGTTTCTTGCTCATAAACTAATTATCGGTAGTTATTCTAATTAAATTACACCTCTTTTTCTATATCATTGTTTAAAATCATTGCCGAGTCTATTTAAATCAAAACAAATCTATCCCCAAATTAAATTATTAATGGACAAATTCAATAAACCTGCGTTATACTATAAGTCAAAATGACAAAATTAGAAAAAGTGTCATTATAAACTCTCAGTCTTCTACCCTGGAGGATACTATGGATTTTGATCCAAGCTTTACAGTTCCAAAGATGTTTCAGAAAGCCGCTGTAGACTTTGCTGAATACAAATCGCAGAATAAACGCCTTCCTAACGGACAATTTGAACCTGTTCTTTACCGCGAAATGTTCCAGATTGCAATGGACTTTGGTGCAGGTCTTTTAAGCATGGGCGTAAAGAGAGAAGATAAAATCGGTCTTATTTCAGATAACCGTGCAGAATGGCTCCAGGCAGACATAGGTCTTATGGGGATTGGTGCTATAGACGTTCCTCGTGGTTGTGATGCAACGCTTTCAGATTTGGAAAAAATCCTGTCTATTGTAGAAACAGAACTAGTAATAGCAGAAAACGGTTCTCAGGTAAACAAAATTATTTCAATCCGAGACAAAATTCCAACCGTAAAAAGAATTATTACTTTTGATAATGACGTAAAAGAAGACTTAAAAAAGCAGTGTGAAAAAGAATCTGTTGAGCTATTTGTTTTTGAAAATGTAGTAAAAGAAGGAAAAAAATACAGAGCAGATCATCCGGGTGAAGTTGAAGCAGAAGTAGAAAAAGGACATGGAGATGACCTTGCCACAATCATCTTTACTTCTGGAACTACGGGAACTCCAAAAGGTGTAATGCTAACCCACCACAATTTTTTGGTTCAGCTGGATGAACTTCAGGAACGCATTTACCTTAATCCGGGTGAAGTTGCACTGAATGTTCTTCCTGTATGGCATGTTTTTGAACGTGAATGCGAATACGTTATTTCAATTCAGGGTGGAACAATCAGTTACTCAAAACCTGTTGGTTCAATTCTTCTGGCAGACTTCAAAACTCTGAACCCTCAGCTGATTCCGGCAGTTCCTAGAGTATTTGAAGCCATCTATGACGGCATTACTAAGAAGATGAGAAAATCCGGTGGAATTGTAAATGATATGTTCAATTTCTTTGTAAACGTTGCAATCATTCAAAAAAGAATGGAACGCAAAATGTTCGGGCAAAACGCCTGTTTTACACGCCAGTGGCGCGGACTATGGTGGACTCTTTTCCTTATTCCTTGGGCACTGCTCTTCCCTCTCAAATGGCTTGGAGAACTTCTTGTATTCAGAAAACTGAAAGCTCTTTTAGGAACTGGTTTCCGTGCAGGAATTGCCGGCGGTGGAGCATGGCCAAAAAGAATAGATGAATTCTTCTGGGCAATCGGAGTGAAAATTGTAGAAGGATACGGACTTACAGAAACTGCCCCTGTAGTTGCTGTACGCCCTATTGCAGCCCCTGTTTTCAGAACAATAGGTTCTGCTATCCGCGGTGTAAAAGTTCGTGTGGTAGATTTGGACGGATATGTTCTTCCCCGCGGAAAAGAAGGTGTTCTTCAAGTTAAAGGTGAAACTGTAATGAAAGGTTATTACAAACAGCCTGAACTTACAGAAAAGGCAATGACTGTAGATGGCTGGCTTAATACAGGTGACCTTGCCGTAATGACAATTCATGATGAAATCCAAATTAAAGGGCGCATTAAAGATACAATCGTTCTGCGCGGAGGAGAAAACATTGAACCTCTTCCAATTGAAAGTAAACTTTCTGAATCTCATTACATTAAACAGGCTGTTGTTGTAGGACAGGATAAACGTTCATTGGGTGCCCTCATTCTGGTAGATTCCGAAGAAGTTAAAAACTACGCTGCCGAAAACGGTATTCAGTACGATACTTATGAAAATCTTTTAAAGTCTGATGTAATCCAGAAGCTTTTTGAAAATGAAATTTCAAATCTTATTAATTCTAAAACCGGCTTTAAAATGTTTGAACGCATTAACAAATTTGCTCTTATTACAAAAGAATTTGAAGTTGGAGTTGAACTTTCCGCCAAACAGGAAGTTATGCGCTTTAGAATAAACGAGCTCTACAAAAAAGAAATTGCTGGTTTGTTCGCAGACGAAGAATAAGTAAATAAAAAAAAATAATAAGTAATAAAAAAGCCAGTAAATACGCGATACGTATGAACTGGCTTTTTTATTTGATTCTATGTCTGGGACTGTTATCACTGTAACTTATAACTGAATTTTCTAAACAAGAATCTGATGCGGTATTTTCTGAAACAATGAAGGATTGTCACTTTCCCGGCGCGGATATAAAAAGAGAATTTTATATATCTTTCCGTTTTCGGATAATTCAGGGTTCAATGGATTTACAGTAAATGTTTCAAAATCAGAATATGCAAAATCTACCCGGGAATTTTTAATACCTGTTACGCTCTGTAATGCATCATAATGTCCGTTCTTATCCCACTTCCTTTTTAACCATAAAGGAGGATTTGATTTCTTCCCTCCTGAAATATAATCAAACCGTAAAAGCTCATGTGCTTTATGCAAAATGTCTGTACAAAATAATATATTTTCTTCTGATACTAACCATTTGTATAACATTTCTGCCCAGTATTCTTTTTGATGTGCTTCAAAAAAAGCATTGAATTTTCTAAGCCACTCAGTAAGTGTGCAGAAAAGTGTCCACCACCCATCACGGGAAAGAAAACAAATTACTGTATCAAAATTATGACTGTTCCAGTATGCGTCAAGAACGGTTTCCAAATCTTTTAAAAACAAAATATCATCATATGAAAGATACGGGGTTTCTAGAATTTCATAAGGCGGAGTTTTCATCCACTTCCAGCCGGGTTCAGAACAGAAAGAATTTATTGGAGCCCCGTAAAGAACTTTCAAAAAACCAAGCTGCATGGCATTGGGTTTCATTTCCATTACAAAATCAAAAGATTTTTTAAAACTTTCTAAATCTTCGTATGGAAGCCCTGCAATTAAATCAAGATGTGTGTGAATTGTTTTTGGTATACGTAAAATATTTTTACGGAGTTTTTCTGTTTCAGGGGATCGCCCTGACGCTTTTAAAACTTTTGGATTTGAACTCTGCACTCCAACTTCAAACTGCATAATATTTTCGGGTACAGTCTGTAAAAAATCCATGGCTTCTTCACTCAAAAATTCTCCTTCAATTTCAAAGTGAAACATGGTCTTTCCATTGTGATGTTCCACAATGTATTTCCAAATTGATATGTAACGTTCAGAATTCAGGTTATATGTTCTGTCTACAAATTTTACAAGTTTTACGCCCGCATCCAAAAAACGCTGTAAATCTTTATAAACTTTTTCCAAAGGAACAAAGCGCACTTTTGTATCCAAAGAACTCATGCAGTATGCACAGCTGAAAGGGCACCCGCGGCTGGATTCGTAATAAAATATTTTATGGTCTTTGTCCATGCTTTCTAAATCCGGATAAGGAAAAGGAAGACTACCCAAATCGCAAATCAGTTCCTGTTCCCCTGTAAAAACAATACCTTTGCCTGTCCTTAAAAAAAGCCCCTTCACATTCTGCAAAGAATTTAAAACGGTTTTTCTTCCTCCACTCATTTCTGAATTATGAATTATGCATTGTGCATTTTTAAAAACTTCTTCTCCTTCCCCTTTAATTACAAGGTCAAATTCCGACTTAGCTTCCAGAAAATCTTTGCCCCTAAAACTGACCTCAGGACCACCTGCTCCAATTATAAGTTCCGGATTCAGTGCTTTTAAATTCTTTGCTATGCGTTCTACAATTTCTACATTCCAAACGTATGTTGAAAATAAAACAACTTTAGGATTAAAAGAAGAAATGCTTCTGAGTATTTCTCCCATTGGCTGATTGATTGTGAACTCTGAAAATTCTACATCAGAAGACTGCGAATAAAATTTCAGATATCTGACAGCAATATTCGTATGAGAAAAACTTGAGTTTACGGCTACAAGAAGAATTTTATTCATGATGATTCTCCATCTTTTACGGCGCCAGGAACACGGAGGGCGAAGGTCCGAAGGACTGAGGGTTACCGAACCCGGAGTACTCCGGCTGCGAAGCAGGACGCCCCATATTCAAAATCTCCTACCAATTAACTTTAAGACGTTCCACCAGGTCTTCGGCTTCAGGAATCAGTTTGGAATCAATTTTACGCCCGCCACAAGTGTGTCCAAGTTTGCGGTCTTTCCGGATTTTTTCTCCGTGAAAATCGCTGGCTCCCGTAATAAAATATCCTATCTTTCGTCCAAGTTCATTCAGACGGAAACATTCGCTGTTCCTTGCTCCCGGATGAAAGGCTTCCAATCCCATAACTCCCCGTTCATAAAAGTCTTCCAGTACCTCGGGAAGTTTTCCCCATGACACAAAAAGACTCATCGGATGCGCAATAACAGGAACACCACCGGATTCATTTATTGCTACAACAGCTTCATCAAGATTTGCCCCGGTACGCGGAACATAACACAGACGCCCTTTTCCAAGATATTTATCAAACGCTACCTGATTGTTATTTACTATTCCCTTTTTTACCAGATAACGTGCAAAATGCGGGCGGCCAAGACTTGTTTCCGGAAAATCCGCTTCAAGTTCCTCCCAGCTTAGTGAAGGGAATAGTTCCTGCAGCTTTTCAAACATACTTCTGTTACGTTCTGACCGGTTGTTTTGAAGATTTTCCAAAAGGGTTTTTAGTGCAGGAGAGAGTTCTTTAAGTCCCAGCCCTAAAAGATGAAATTCCCCTGTAGGATACTGAATATTAAGTTCTGTTCCCCTTATAAATCTGATTCCTGAAGTTTTAGCTGCTTCTTCGCCTTCTTCCAGTCCTGAAACGGAATCATGGTCTGTAATGGCTACAGCAGTCAGATTTTTTTCTTTTGCTTTTAAAATAAGCTCTTTTGGCGAATATTGCCCGTCAGAAGCGGTAGTATGAACGTGAAAATCAATCATTACATTTACAATAGCACAATTTGACTTCTTATGATATAATTGAAAATAATAGTCTTTATTTTCGGGAGTAGAACAATATGCCAAAAGCAATCCCATACTCAAAAGGATCAATTATTTACTTTGAAGGCGACAGAGATGAACGTATTTTCATTCTGCAGCACGGAACAGTACTTCTTTCCAGCACTGACATCGAATCCGGGCAGGCTGTTTCTGAACAAGTAAAAGCGGGCGAATTTTTTGGTGTAAAATCCGCACTGGGTCATTTCCAGCGTGAAGAAACTGCAACCGTAATCCAGGATACTCTGGCTGTAGCACTCACAGTTCAGGAATTTGAACTGATGTTCAGTAACAATAAAGCCCTTATTATGAAAATGCTCAGAGTCTTTTCAAATCAGCTTAGAGCCATTCATAGAAAGACTGAATCAATTCTAAATAATGTTGCAGAAGATCAGCAGACAGGTATGCTTGCAGTAGCAAAAGCCTTTTACGACGATGAAATGTTCCGTTCTGCCTGTGACGTATATTTGAAATTCCTTAAAAGATATCCGGATACTTCAAGAAAAGATGAAGTTTCCAAACTTTATGCTGACGCAAAACTCCGTTCTGAACGTTCTGCTTCCAAAAGCCGAATTTCAGACTCTCCTGACTCTTCGGGGGAAGGCAGTTCTCTTTCAATTTTCTCTCTTCCGGCTTTTGAACGCTTTAAAAAAGTATATGAACCCGGACAGGTTATTATTTCTGAATATGAACCGGGAGACAGTTTCTACCTTATACAAAGCGGTAATGTTCAGCTTGTAAAATGTGTAAACGGTGCTTCAAAAAATCTGGACATTCTTAAGCCTGGTGAATTCTTTGGAGAAATGGCTATTCTTGATAAATCTCCACGTTCTGCAACTTGTATGGCAGCCGGTCGTGTTGAATGTTTGGAATTCAATAAAGAAAACTTTGAAATCCTTATTACAGGAAACCCTCAGATTGCACTCATTCTTCTAAAACTTTTCTGTAAACGCATTTATGACCAGAAACGCCGCTTTAAGATTCTGGTAGTAAAAGATCTTCAGGCCCGCATTGCAGATGTTTTCCTTATGCTGGATGAAATGAATCCTGTTACAAAAGCTGATAAATCAAGAAGATTCAATATTGGAGTTTCAGATATTGCACATTGGGCAGGTCTTTCTCTTGAAGCTACTCGTGATGAAGTTAATAAACTCGTTGAAAAACACAAAATTGATATATTTGAAACTTACATCATTGTTAATAATATTGATGAAATGAAGCGTATGTACGATACACGCTGTCAGTCTCAAAGACAGTAGTTTTCAAAGATTTTCGGAGGTTTTTATGAATAGAAACTGGCTTTTCAGCACATTGATTTTCATCACTGGTTTACTTCTGGTTATCTTTCCTAATTTTTGTGCAGACTCCTTTGTTGTAATTATGGGGCTTTGTGCAGTTGTTGCCGGTTTTTATGATTTAACCCAGTCCAGACTTGCTTCTTCGGATAATTCATTCCAAAAAGTAATTATGGGAAAGGGAGTTGGACTGATTATTTGTGGGCTTTTGGCTGTTATCCTGCCTTTCCCTGTTAGAGCAGCCTTCAAGGTTATGACTTATATTCTTGCCGCTTACCTTATTGTTTCAGCTGTTGCAGGATTCTTTGCTGCGGGAATTATAAGAAAAGATGCAGAAAACAGAAAAGAACTGATTATGGAAAACCTGCTCAGCCTTTTAGCCGCAGTTCTTCTTATTATTGTACGTCTTGATAAACTTATTCGTATAATCGGCATAGTAGTTCTTATCTTTGGCATTGTATATATTGCATTTACTGTTCTTGAATCAAGAAACAATATTTATGCAACAGATGTAACTGTAAAAGACGACGATTCTGAATAAAATCGGTAAATTATATAAAAATCAAAATAATGGAGTTATCTCATGGCACATTGCGTAGTACCTGAAGCAGAAGCAATTCTGGATAAAGAATATCCGGTTCTGGATAAGGGTTTTGTAAGACTTGTTGACTACTTTGGAGGAGACCAGAGAATTGTCCAGTCTGCACGTGTTTCTTACGGTGAAGGAACAAAGTCGGTTTCACAGGATGGAGCACTTATAGACTATCTGCTCCGTCACCAGCACACATCTCCTTTTGAACAGGTTGTAATGACATTCCACGTAAAAATGCCTATCTTTGTTGCCCGCCAGTGGGTACGCCACCGCATGGGACGTATGAACGAAGTTTCGGGAAGATATTCTGTTATGAAGGAAGAATTCTACGTTCCTGAACTAGATAAAGTTTCACCACAAAGTAAAGATAATAAGCAGGGACGCGCCACAGAAGCCTTTGATGAGGGAATGGCACAAAAAGTTGTTGATAACCTTGTAAAAGGTCAGAAATCAGCATATGAAAACTACAGTGAACTTTTGGACGAAGGCGTTGCCCGTGAACTTGCACGTGTAAATCTTCCGCTTTCACTTTATACAGAATTCTACTGGGAAATGGATTTACACAATCTTTTCCACTTCCTTAAACTGCGTTTAGACAGCCACGCACAGTATGAAAT
>JABUUX010000286.1 GCA_021442965.1 Treponema sp. | reverse complement strand
AAAATATGCATCTGAAGTAAGAGATTCATCTTTCTTTGCTGTATAACCTGTAGCGGCAATAATTTCAAGATCAGACATTACAGGGGCTGTAATGTCTTTCTTTACTGTAAAACAGGATTTATCTGTGGCATTCGGAACAGACTTGTTATTAATTGCATCGTAAGCATAAACTTCAATTTCAGCACTGCCTGTAATTTGAACTGAAGCTTCTGTTTGTTGAGACAGGTCTTTTTCAGTTCCTCCGTCAACTTTATAAGTTGCTTTCCAGAATCCTGCAGAATCTTTTCCGTCTGAACGCGTATCATCCCCACTTCCTTTCATATAATAAGGTGACTTTATTACCCAAACTGTATTATCATTTTTGCTGTAATACTGTGTGTAAGAAGAGCCGTTTACATGTGCCAGCTTTGGATTAAAGTGTTCAGGAGCCATCAAATCTACAACAGGTTTTGGAGGCGTTTTATCGTAAATAATACTTCCGCTAACCGCACTATCATTACGGTTCATAATTTCATTATATGCTACAACGTAGAATAAGTTTTTACCTTCCTGAATACTTCCGCCGCTTTCAGGCATTTTAACTTTTGTAATCTGATAACCAGTTAAAGTTTCTGCGTTTACAGGAGATGCAAATTCCAGATAGGAACCTTCACCACTCTGTCCTGTAACAAAAGTTACACCAGAAATTTCATTTCCAGCTGAATCAAGGACTTTACTTTCACTTGAAAGAAGAACATTTCCCGTAGGTGCTTCAATTCCTGTAGCAGACTTAGTATCAGAATCGTTAATGTAAAGTCGTGATATACCGGAAGCATTATCCTGCAGTTTCAGTTTAAGTGACACAGTAGTATCTTTTGTTGCAATTGAAAGACTTTCATTTTCAAGCATATCCTTATCGGTAGAAACTATAAGAACGTCTTCTACCTTTGGAATACTGTTTGCATAAGAAATAACTGCGCTATTTTCAGCATTTAAATTTCTTGTGCGGTCCTTCACAGAAAGATTTACAGTTTTAAGCCCGTTTCCGTCAGAAAGTTTTATACCTGTTACTTTATAATTTACTTCTGTATTTTCAGGATTTTTCAGGTAGAAAGTGACTTTTGTATTACTTTCTGAAAGTTCTTTTATTACGTCACTGACATCGGAAGCGGCACCACCGGAAACTTTTTGAAGTTTAGCATTTGTAAAATCAGCATCGCCTGAAAGTGTAAACGAAAGAAGTCCTGTATCATTTGTTTTTTTATCACTTGCCGTAAACTGAACGTATACATTCTGTTCTTTTGTAGCACTGGATGAAGAACCGCTTTTTGTTGTACCGATTATTGAAAAATCATTTACAACCGGAACATCACTATCCTTTACTATACGGATTGTACTTGTTTCAGTTTCGTTTCCAAGGTTATCAAAAGCAACAATTTTATATTCGCCTTCTTCAAGGGTAACGTTTCCAGAAACACCACCTGATTTTCCGCTCACTTCGCTTCCGTTTTTCATTACCTTAAATCCGTATGCACCTGAATCATAAGGTTCACATTCATTTATCAAAGTTACAGTAAACGGAAAGCCCGTGTAATTCGAACCATAGAAATATTTTCCGCCAAGGACACCTCTTACAGAACCTGTTGTTCCGGGATTACAGTTCATGTCAGTGTCAGGAACATTTTCCTTATAATATTCTTTTAACGCATCATATGTGTAAGATGCATAATCAGAAAGACTAATTCCAGGTCCTGTAGTATCCTGAACCACAGAAATTTTTACAGCACTTTCAGAATGATTCAGAGCCTTGTCTACTGCGTAAACGTAATAATCTTTTTTACTTGCATTTGGAGATGCTCCGGCAGAAAAAGTTTGTGTCTTTGTTTTTAACGGTTCACTTAAAACTCCGTTTGTTACTTTAAGAGCAGTCTTAAGTTCTGCTGCAGAATAGTCAGAGCCTTCTTTAATCAAAAATCCTGCAATACCCGAAGATGTTTCTGTAGTATCATAATAACCGCTGTCAGTTGCGGAAAGTTCAAACGGAATGGACGATTGACTTGTAAAGAAAGTTTTTTCTGTTTCGCTTCCTGTCACCCCTGTTTTTGGATAAAACTTCTGTGAATCGCTAAAGTCACTTGTTGTAACAGTTGCAGGAGATACTGAATCAAAATAAACATCTACATTCATAGAAACAGCAGATGAAGTATTTCCAACGTCATCAGAAATTTGTGCAATAAAACTCATTTTCCCTTGTGTAGAAATAGAGCCTGTTAAAGCACTCATGTCATAAGCAGTCGTTCCTGTGTTGTCAATTTCTGTCAAAGCACCCATAGTATTTACCGAAGGACCAAAACTCCAGTACAGTTTTTTTGGATTGAATTTAGAGTGCACCTGAGAAACAGCCCCGTCTGATTTTACAAAGGTATCGTAAATAGGATTTCCTGAATCCACTTTAAAAGAAAGTCCCTGAAGTGTTTCAGCATTAAACCATTCTGTAAAAGCTGTAGTTGATGCCGATTTTATTTTTGAAGCCTGGCTGACTATATCAGGCGCTGTTGTATCTTTAATTACATACATAGCATAAGGTGCTGCATCCCCTGAGTTACCAATAGAATCAACTGCATAGAATTCCAGTTTTATTAACCCATCCGGCATAGCAGGGAAATAGTAAGGGAATACAAAACCCGGAGTATCATTTTCGGTTTCACCTTTTAAAATGTAGCTGTTACTTATATATTCAGAAGCATAGTATGAATCTTCACTGTCGTGTGCGTATGCAAAGTTTTTTGTAGAAGTGTGATACTTCATGTTTGAATAGCTGTAACTTTTTTGAGTAGACTTATCTTCTGGTACAAGTCCAATACCTTTAGAACCATCCGGATACAAAAGATGCTTTGCTTTTATTACAAAGTTTTCGATATCGTTATCCGTTGTATTGTTATTTGGTGTAAGGGAAGCATTTATGGTATCAAGAATTTTTACATAAATGTCTACAGAATTCCGTACTCTATGAGTAAATACAGGATTTTTTGCAGTATCGTTCCACTGGTCTATTGTCTGACTGTCTGAAGGAAGTTTTGTTGTAATTGAATCATCTGTTGTATCCAGATATCCTTTGAAGTCTGACCAGTCGTTTTCTACACCATTTATTCCTTTAGCATCTTTTCTTGGGCGGCCACCTGTAATTGCAGTAAAAATCGGATAACCTTCATCATCTGTATTTCCAACGGTATAGTAATATTCAATAGATTCTGCCATTGTATAGCCGTCAGAATCCAGAACATCGCCTGCAATAGTTATTTCAATTACCGAGAACGGAGGAAGTTTTTTTGATTTATTTGGAGAGATAATAATTTTTGTTCTATCATATTCATTCTGAACCGGAAGATTAAAGTAATCATAAGATTTGTCGCCCACATAAACATCACCATTCAGATAAACTCGTATTTCTATTTTATTTTTATCCCAATCATAAAACTTGTTCCCGTTTGAATCTTCGTAAACCGAATTTCCTTCTGCATCCTTTTCAAAAATGCCCGATGGATTTTTGCAAGACACAAAAGAGCCGAAATCCATTTCTTTATCAAAACCCAATACAATTCGCTGACTGATTACAACTCCTTCGTCTCCGGTTTTAGGGTATGTAGTTCTGGACTTCAAAACAGCACGCTTAGCAACTACCGGAACTATTACAATATCTGAGCGGTTTACAAGAACTGTACATTTTGTTGACTCCGATTTTGGATCCAGAAAAGAAACAACCGAAGAATCCAATTTCTTTGAACCATATCCACCTTCCGCTTTGTAAGTTTCATCATAAATTAACAGACGATTATTTTTTGAAGGATTTACATCCTCTGTAGTAAAAGCTGCCCATTCATAAAAACCATAATTATTGTTTACTACTGCGCTTATATCAAAAGGTACATCCACTTTCTGTTCGCTTAAATTAGAAGGTGTTGTTGTACCAAAACTATTGTCTGCAAAGCGTACATAAACGTTTATTTTTTCAGCTGTAGCTACCTTTACTTCATCTTCAACTTTGCTGAACATATCTCCACTCATCCAGTTCTGACAGGCGGTTACGGTCAGTGCAACAAAAGCAAAGCTGATGATTTTAATTAAATATCCGGTTCTTTTCATATTACCTTTCCTCTTCATTAGGGGTAGTTTCTTTTCTCTTTTTATTTATCATTATACCAAGTGCAAGAAGTCCTGTTCCCGCAGCTCCTCCCACCAGGGCAATTATTCCTTTATTAACAGGATTTTGGCTTTCTACAATAATCTGTTCAGTTTTTACAGGTTCCGGAGCTTTTATCGGTTCTGCATTATCTGCTTGTGAATCAGATATTTCCACAGTCTCTGGCTTTGCTGGAGTCTCCACAACTTTTGCTGAAGTCTCAGGTTTTATCGGAGTCTCCGCAGGTTTTGCTGTGATCTCAGTTTTAGTAGCAACCTCTGGCTTTGCCGGAGGCTGTACAGTTTTTGCTGGAGTCTCGGACTTTGTCGGAATCTCTGCAGGTTTTGCTGGGGTCTCAGTTTTTGCTGGAGCCTCGGACTTTGTCGGAATCTCTGCAGGTTTTGCTGGGGTCTCAGATTTTACTGGGACAGCCGGCTTTTCCACGATTTCAGATTTTACCACGCTCTCAGGTTTTGTAGGAATCACCACATCTTTTTCTGTGGTCTCAGGTTTTATCGAAGTCTCCGCAGGTTTTTCTGTGATCTCGAGCTTTGAAGAAATCTCCGCAACTTTTGCTGAAGTCTCGGACTTTGCCGAAGTCTGTACATTTTTTTCGATACTCTCGATTTTTGTTGTGTTCTCGAGGTTTGTAGAAATCTCCGCAGTCTTTACTGAGGTCTCAGGCTTTGCTGAAGTCTCCACAACTTTTACCGAAGTCTCAGGTTTTGCCAGAGTCTCCGCAACTTTTGCCGAAGTCTCAGTTTTTCCTGCAACCTCAGGTTTTGTCGAGGTCTCTGAAACTTTTTCTTGGGTCTCCACAACTTTTTCTGGGGTCTCGGGCTTTGCAGAAATCTCCACAACTTTTACCGAAGTCTCAGGTTTCCTCAAAGGCTCTTCACCATAATAACTTTCAAAAGGATTTACTGTTGTTTCTGAATCCTCTTTTACCAAAACCGGCTTCTGATTTTTATCTGCAAAAATATCAAAATTCTCGGTATTATCATCATCGTATTCTTCATTTTTAAACAGGAAAGATTTTTCATTCTGTGTATTTCCCATTTCTTCATCAAAAGATTTCATTCCCGGAATGGACTCTGCATTAAATGCTTCTTCGGGAGCCCACTTTGCAGAAGGAGATTCATTAAAGCGTGGAACATCTCTCTTTACAACAACATTTTCTGAAGTAATCGGTAAATCGGAAAATTCTTTTTTATCTTCACTAACTGTTTTATCTTGAATAAAAGTCGCTGTATCTTTTTCTACAGTTTTTTCTACAACTGCTTTTTCAGCATCAAATCCATCAAGGCCAGTCTTATCTTCATCAAAATCATCTTCTTCTGCTATTTCTTCATAAAGAAAATCAGGTTCCAAAGACTTCAGATCCCTAAAAATAAAATCTGGAAGTTCGTCATCATAATCGGCTTTTGGTTCTTCTGCAAGTTTCTTTTTTGCTTCCTCTTCCTCTTCCAGTTCTTTTATTACTTCTTCTTTAACATTCCGTTTTACTGGTTCTGCAAGATAATCAAACTCAAAGCGGTTTTCGTCATTCAAATCTAATGGTGGCAGTTCAAGGATTAGATCGGAATCAAAATCCACTTTGGAATTTGGAAGAACATTCTGCACCATTTCTTTTTCAACAGCCCAGGTCATATTGTTTAACCTGTCTGCCATAGAAAACGCCCGACCTTTTGTTTCTTCAAAAGACGCCAAATACTTGTACTCTGCTGCCAGTTTTGGATTCATAGAAAGAAGCATCTCATAATATTTATCACTTTCGCGGTAATCTCCAAGCTCCCAGGCACTTCTGGCTATACCCAAAACTGCCAGCTCATTTGCCGGATCTTCTCGTAAAACTGCCTTGTAAGATGCTAAAGCCTTATTATAACTTTGACGGGCAAAATAAATATTTGCTGTATTAATTACTGCAGGAAGATAGCCAACCTTTCTTAGATCTTTAAATTCATTCTCAGCTTCAGAAAATAATCCATACCGGCTGTATAAAACTCCAAGATTATTCTTGAGTCCTTTATCATATTTTTTTGCCAGTGCATTTTTATAAGCATTAACCGAAGGAGTAATTTCACGCAAAACCCATTCATCAATTCTGTGCTCAAATAGTTTTGCAACAATCCTTTGATCCGGCATATCAAATCTTGCATCGGCACCTGGAACACTAACAGGGCGATAAACCTTCCAGGATTCTTCCATAGGATAGATTGCAGCCGTATTCTGTAAAAAAGCTGTATTCCACTGACGGGCTCCCACACGCCACGCTTTATTAAAGCCCTCATCTGTAATAGTTACTTCAAGCGGCATCCAAACTTTCCCATTATAGAAAATCACCTGGCTTATATCAGAAAATTGATTTCTTGCCTGCTCCTCAGTAAGACCTGTATCAAAGGCCATAAAAATATGCCCCGGAACAGTAATGAATGAAGTTTTTATTCCAACTGCTTCAAAAAGGGAACAAATCAGAATTGAAAGGTCATCACAGTCTCCGCCACGAAACATAAGTGTTTGATAAGGAAACTGCAAAAAGTCTATACTTTCTCCACCAACGTTATCAGAATAAGCACTGGACGGGTCAATTACATAATTCAAGCCGAATTCATCCAGTGTTTCAAAAATCCCCATGGCATACTGAATATTTTCAGGAACTCCCGAGCGTATATTATCACGAATAACACTTGTAACGTATTTTGCAAACCACATAGCAGCAGGATCTTTTGAAGAAACAAAAGAAGCGGCACGACGGTCATCAGCCCAGTTCATGGAGTTTCGGTCGTATACAGGAATATTTACAGGAAATTCTTTTTTTCGTTTTTCACCCAAAAAAGTGTATTCTACATTGATTACAGCTTTTGTTTCAGTAAGTTCTGTAAGTTCCAGCATACGTTCATTAAAGAAAGCTGTAAGGTCGCAGTCAAAATATTCTTCTTTGCCCAAAACATCCATTTCGGCACACAAGTTTGGCTGTGTCATATATTGTGGCTGATAAAAACTTACCTTTACATTTGTAATAGAACCATCTTCAAGGTTTGCAATTCGTACACTTCCAAAAGGATTGTTTTCATACCAGGAATACAGAACGGGAAAAACCGGCTGGCGTTCCAAAACTTCCACAGACACATTTGTCTGCTTTGATAATACTTCTGTAAGATTTACAATAATACCAGGCCTTACACCAACGGGAATAATTTTTGGTCCTGCAAAACTTGCATCAGCCTCTACCCCAACACTTACCGAAGGCCGAACCCTGTAAGAAACTCCAACTGATGCCCCCACACTAAGGACAGGATCTTTTTCTACAAAAGTCACTCCGGCTTTTACAGAAGCGTTCAAAGAAACTCTGTCTGACAACGGAAGATTGTAACCTGCCCCTCCGGCTGCAGTAAACGTGTTGAAGGAATAATAATCCAATGATTTTCCATCTCTTAGATATGGATATGAATAATTGTTATAGGAACCTTCTGCAAAAACATCGACCATAGGAACAGGTCTGAAAATAAATTTTCCGGTTCCGCCTACTCCAAAAGGAATGGAACCTTCAGGCGGCTGATTTCCCAAAGGTGTTGAACCTATAGAAAAAGGCAAAGAAATTTCAGGATAAAGACCAAAAAGAAACTGAGGCTTTGCATAAACTTCCGCACTTCCCAAGGCAATTACAATACCTGCGGTAACTATGGCTTTTTTACACGCTTTTTTAGAGTCTCTGTTCTTTTTTAATGTAGTCTTTCTCTTTGCCATCTATATTTCTACTTTTCGATTTCACTTTTCATACGAGCAGCACCATTTTTAGCCGTCTTGTTTTCAGGATCGATTGCAAGACTTTTTTCGTACCAGGCTAAGGCTTCCTCATACTTTTTCTGCAAAGTACAGATATTTCCAAGGTTATTCATTGCAGCAACTGAGCCCATTTTTGCCGATTCCATATAAACCGGAACAGCACTGGAATACATTCCTGCCCGAACATAAAGAAGCCCAAGCTGATTATAAAGCTCTACACTCGGCCCTTTTGCACGAATCTGTGCCTGAACAGACGCAATTCTTGGACCAAATTCACTTGTTATATAGCGGGAAAGATTCGTTTCTGCAGCAGCAACAAGGCCTGCTTCATCAGGTTTTATTTCAACACGCTGATTACTAGAAAAACCTGCCGGAGGATAACTCATCCAGGCAGACTCAAGAAAGTGAATATCTGTTTTTTGCCCGTTGTTTTGGGCAGTCTGCAAATCAACAATTGCCTTATACCAGGAGTTCACAAAACCTTCACGCAGTGCCGACACTGCAAGAGGAATCCAAATATCATCACCAATAACGCAGAATCTGTCATATCCGTCAAAAAACGAATCGGCTTTGGACGCTTTTATTCCGGTATTAAAACAAACAAGAAAATCATTTTCCATTGGAATATATGAAGCCTCAATACCTACAGATTCCATAAGTGCCATAAGCAGGATTCCTACTTCATCGCAATCCCCGCTTTTATAAATCATTGTCTGAAAAGGATACTGAATAAAATCCAATTTTGAAGGATCTTTATGATATTCTGCATAAGGAGTTTCAGTATCAGGCTTACAGGTAATTCCTGCAAGTCTTATTCCTTCAAAAAGATACATAGAAAACTGCATATTGCGGTTAAGACCAGACCTCAAGTGATTTCGGCCTATTCCTACACAGTATTTTGAAAATTCCAGAACATCCTGATTTTTTGTGGATATATATGAAGCAATCACTTCACTGTCTGTCCATCGCACCTGATTTCGGTTATAAACCGGAATAACAACCGGCACAACTGTCTGTTTTTTCTGACCAAGAAGTGTATATTCTACAATCAATTCACCAGGAATCTTTCCCGCTTCCGAGAACTGAAGAATTGCGTCACTAAAATCAGCATACAAATCCATTTCTATTGCATTATGTTTTCTAAGCTGACGTAAAGTGCCGCATTCCATTTCTGAAGAAGTATAACCTTCAGCACGGAATTTTACTTTTATATTCTGAATATTTGCAGTTTCATTGTTTACCAGAGTAATTGTCCCAATAGGAGTATTTTTATATACAGTATAAAAAAGAGGAAAAACATTTTCTTCCTGGTTTACATAACCTTCCACAAGTCCGGAATTCTTTACAGTATCAAATTTAACCTGAACAGTAAGACCTGCAGTCATTCCCATTAAACCGGGATTCCCAAACCATGTATTATTCTGAAAGTCTAAAAAAGATGCATTAAGTCCCAGTGTCACCATTGGACTAAGTCTGAATCCAACATCGGCATAAGCCCTGTACCAGACAGAATTCTGAGTTTTACCTGAGGTCGTTCCTGTATAAATTCCGGCAGCAAGCCCTGCAGTTGTCTGGACGCGTGATAATGGGTAAAACGTGGCATCAGCATGAATTCCAAAAGGAACAAAAACTGCCGTAACGTCTTCCCCGGTCTTAAGATTTTCTGAAGCTCGTTTGGGCATCATAAAAAGCCCAACTTCAGGTCCTACATCAAAAATATTAAAAAGAGTAACTCCCCCATCAATAAAAGCTCCCCCACCAACTGGAGCAAAAATAGTATTTTCATTTGTCTGAAAAGGAAACATTGCAGCTGGAGTTAATCTCAAAGAAAATTCCAAAGGATAAGCACTTGTAAAAAGTGCACCCCATAAGACAAAAAAAGTAAGAATTCCCTGTTTTTTAAGCAATTTTATAAACATATTAAAACCAATAAACCCTTATCGTTCTATTATATAATATCGGGGAAATCCTTGAATAGGGTAAGAGAAATATAGAAAAAAAACGCAGGGAGTCCAGTTAATAAACTTTCCCTGCGGGGAATAAAATTAGAAAATCGGTGCTTGAGCTTTCCACGCGGTGACTGAGCCAGTCTCCAACGGTGAAGGAGCTTTCCACGCGGTGATTGAGCCAGTC
>JABUUX010000304.1 GCA_021442965.1 Treponema sp. | reverse complement strand
ATTAGAGCATGTGCCTTCTAAGCACAGGGTCGCCTGTTCGAGTCAGGCAAGCGTCAAAAAAAGGACTGTCAGTTCAATGTGAAGGACAGTCCTTTTTTTTATCTATTTTACTCCAAGCATTTCTTTTAGCGTACGCCATCCAAGCATTGCACATTTTACTCGTGCCGGCATATGGGAAATATCCTGAAGCGCTGCGGCTTCGTCTAAGTTTTCAAGTTCTTCATCTGTTACTGAACCTTTAATCATTCGATCAAAAATATCAGCCAGACGAAGAGCTTCTTCTTTTGATTTTCCAATAATAAGCTCTGCCATCATATCAACGGAGGCCTGACTAATGGCACATCCACTTCCTGTAAAACTGGCATCTATTACTTTTGCATCGGCTTCATCGAATTTAATATTCAGTGTTATTTCATCTCCACAAGAAGGGTTTACTCCATTACATGAAAGAGAAGGGGAAGACATTTCTGCTTTGTGTAAAGGATTAATGTTATGCTCGTTTAAAATTTCTCTGTATAATTCTTTTGTATCCATAGGGATTTACCTCATATTATTCCAAACCTGACCAATGTCGGACTTTTGCTATTTTTTCAAGAAAACTATTAACTTCATCTTCTGTGTTGTAAAGATACATACTGGCTCTTGCAGACGATTGTACATTAAGATATTTTCCTAAAGGTTGAGCACAATGATGACCTGCCCGAATGGCTATGTTTTCATCACTCAAAAGACTTGCTATATCATGAGGATGCACCCCGTCCAAAGTAAAAGTAATGATACCTGAATGATTTGAAGGGTTGTCATTACCTAAAATATGAATAAACGGGATGTTTTTTAGACCTTCAATCATAATTTGGGAAAGACTGTTACAATGATTTTCTATTAATTCAAGTCCTACAGCATTTAGATACCGTATAGCGGCCGCCATTCCTACAGCTCCAGAAGCATTTACAGTACCGGCTTCAAATTTATGAGGAACTTCGGCCCATGTTGCGTTTTCTTTTGTAACATATTCAATCATTTCTCCACCACGAAGAAAAGGACTCATGTTATTCAATAGTTCGTATTTACCGTACAGGGCTCCAATTCCCATAGGTCCGCCAAATTTATGAGCTGACACAGCATAAAAATCAGCTCCAATATCCTGAACATCTATCTTAAAATGAGGAGCACTTTGGGCACCGTCAACGACCATAATGGCTCCATACTTATGAGCAATGTCAGCAATTTTTTTTACAGGATTTGTTATTCCCAGAACATTTGATACATGACCTACAGAAACGATTTTCGTTTTTGGTGTAATTTTAGAGAATTCAGATTCAGGTATGTTCCCTTGAGAGTCGCATTCCAAAAAATTAAGGACTGCACCTTTTGTTTTACACAGCATTTGCCATGGAAGAATATTTGAATGATGCTCCATAATGGATACAACTATTTCATCTCCTTCATGGATATTGTCCATTCCGTATGTATATGCAATAAGATTAAGGCCTTCTGTTGTATTTCTTGTAAAAATAATTTCTTCCGGGCGAGAAGCATTAAGAAATTGTGCAACAGTGCAACGTGCATCTTCATATGCTTTAGTTGCTCTTTCACTTAATGCATAAAGTCCCCTAAGAGGATTTGCATTTTGAGTGGCATGGAAATGTGTCATTGCATCAATTACAAGATAAGGTCTGTGTGTGGTTGCTGCATTGTCAAAATATATAAGACCTTTTTCTGGATTTTGAGAGAAAAAGGGGAAATCTTTTCTATATTTATTAATCTCGGACATATGTAAAATATACTTAAAAAACAAAGAAAATAAAAGATGTTGTATTTTTAATAATTTCCAACAAAGATGATGAAAATAATGATATTAAACGTTTTATTAAAAATTTGCCTTATATTATATATAGGGATAAAATTATTAAGATGAGTGTTTCTGTATTTGGTGGATTTTACAAAAAGGATGAAGAACCGGGTTTCTGCTTTAGTCATCCTCATGTATCTACAAAATTTACATTTCTTCACTTTTATGATCCTGTTATTATCAGCCTGAATGGTATTAATATACAAACGGACTCGGATGCTTGTATTATTTTCAGATCAGGAACTCCTCAGTTTTATAAGGCTGTTTCCGGTGAACTCATTTATGATTACATTAAATTTGAAGCAGATGAAGATTTTTTCTTTAATGTAGATTTGCCCTTTGATGAAATATTTTATATTTCAGTTTCTGCAGTTTATAAGACCCAAATGAAATTTATCACTTGGGCACTTACAGAAAAAATGACAAATCAAGATACAGCTATAGGACTTGCTTGTGCAAATGTAATGAGTGAACTTTCTGAAATAAGAAAATTTCCAACTTCTAAAATAAAAAGAGAAAATGATTTGAATTTCAAGTTATTTAATCTTAGAAAAAAAGTTATGCAAAATCCTGAAAAATGGAATGTGAATTTAATGTCAGATGATTTTGGACTTACAAGAAGCCATTTTACAAATCTTTATAAGGAAAGATTCGGGATATCTCCTGCTGATGACATACACACTCTTTTAGATGCAAAGGCTAAAAATCTTCTTGAAACTACAGAGATGACAGTAAATGAAATTGCAGAAGCCTGCGGATACACAGCCTGTGAAAATTTTATTAGGTCATTTAAAAAATCTAATGGTGTATCACCTCTTCAGTTTAGAAGAAAAAAAAATCCGGATGCATAATAAGCATCCGGATAAATAATAACCTTGCAGGAGGATATTTATACTGAATCCTTATTCTTTCTTGCAAGAACAAGGCTCTGTACCAGAAGGAATACACAAATCATCAGTGCAACTGTAATGTTTGTCCACCAGGCTTCATCCAATCCCAGTGAAGAAACTATATTTTTGATTGTTGAAAGAGAAAGCACTCCGAAGAATGTTCCAAGAATATTTCCAACACCACCTGACAGAAGAGTTCCACCAATGATTGAAGATGCAATTGCGTTCATCTCTGCTCCCGAAGCATGACTTGGAGAACCTGAACCAACATGCATAAAATATACCCAGCTACCAATTGCGGCCAAAAGAGAACAAATAACATGGGAATGGAATTTAGTAAGTTTTACATTTATACCAAGCATATTAGCGCTTTGAATATTTCCACCTACAGCATAAAAACCTCGTCCCATTTTTGTCCATTTAAGTGTAATAAATAATAACACGACACAGACTATGGCAACAATTACACCAATTTCTACATAAGCGGGAACGTAATTTCCCAGTTTGTTTACAGAGCCCATAAAAGGAACTGTAATACGTGTTGCTTTGAGTGCTTTAAAAGCTTGGTTTTCTACATTAAACTGAGTTGCATTAACAATAGTTGTCATTCCTTTTGCAAAGAACATACCCGCAAGTGTAACAATAAACGGCTGTATATCAAGATAAGCAACAAGAAATCCTTGTACCATACCAAAAGAAAGACCTATACCTAAAGTTATAAGAAGAGCAGTTCCTATGTTGCCGCCCTGACGGTCAAGGTTTACAGCACAACTCATACAAACTAAAGCTGTCATGGTTCCGACTGAAATATCAATTCCGCCAGTAATCATTACAAGGCTCATACCGCAAGAAAGAATAATCAGGGCTGCATTTTCGTTCAGAAGATTAAAGAACTGTTGTGGTTTTCTAAATCCTTTACCTAAGAAAACAACCGCATAAGCATACATAACAAGAAATACACAGACGGTAATTAGAAGCAGAAGGTTAGAATCTGAAAGTTTAGTTTGTTTTATAATCTTTTTCTTTCCCATTAATTTATAACTGAATAAACATAATACAAAAACAGCAGCCAGGGAAAAAATAAAAATGATAGATTTAATTAATGTCCAAATTGCAGGATTCATTAGTTTGCCCCCTGTACTGAAGTTTTAGCCTTTGATAAAAGACCGTTTATTTTTTCACGAACAACCGGTGCACTTAATGTAACCAGAATAATTACAACAACAGCTTTGAATGCAGGAAGGGCTGCAGCGTTTACACCAAATTTGTAAAGAGTGGTGGTAAGGAACTGGATTACATAAGCTCCAATAATAGATGCCGACATATTGAACTTACCTCCGGATAAGGCGTTTCCACCCAAAGCTACGGCAAGGATGGCATCCATTTCTATATCCAGTGCAATTACGGAGTAGTTAATTGTTCCAATTCTTGAAACTTTTATGAGTCCTGCAACAGCAACACATACACCCATAATTACGTAAGTAACAAGTTTAATAATCTTTGGATTGATACCATTTAGTCTTGAAGAATTTCCATTGATACCTACAGACTGTGAGTAAAGTCCAAGTGTTGTAAATTTGAGTACAAGCCAGATTATAACCATGCAGACAGCTGCAATAAAAATAGGCGTTGGAATTGGAATACCCGGGATAAAGTTTCCAATGTAGCCGAACTCAGCATCTTTGATAATTGGAAGTTCATTGTGATTAATCCAGGCTGCAATGGACCGACCTGCAGTAAATAAAATCAACGTGGCAATCATCGGTTGAATTTTGAAGAATGCAACCAGAATTCCATTAAAAGCTCCAAAAAGCATTGAAACAAGAAGTGCATAAAGGAAAGCCAGAATAATTGGATTTTGCATTGTTTCTGGGTGTGAACCGGCACTTCCGCATAGAACACGAAGAATTACAGAACCTGCAATAGCCATACAAGAGCCTACAGAAATATCCTGACCGCCAGAAGCAGCTGTAACTAATGTCATTCCTATAGCAAGAATGGCAAGTTCAGAACCATAGTCTAATATAGTTATCAGGTATCCTGAAAGAACAGGATAACCTGCACTGGATCTTCCTAAAGTAATTTTAAAAAATCCAGGATCTGCAATCAGATTTACAATAACAAGGATTAACAGTGCGGCTAAAGGAATTAAAATCTGGTTCCGCAATAATCCTTTGAAGAATGAAGTTTCTTTTTTATCTTCCATCATTTACCCCCCGCAATAGTTTCCATAATCTTTGTCTGAGTTAGGTCTTCACCTTTTAGTTCTCCTACAACTTTAAGATCTCTCATAACAGTAAGACGTGAACACGTTCTTAGCATTTCATCAATTTCTGAAGAAATAAACGTTACGCTTTTTCCTTCTTTTGCAAGTTTTAATACAAGATCCTGGATTTCAAGTTTTGTTCCTATATCAATTCCACGGGTAGGTTCATCCAAAATAAGGTATTGAGGATTTGCCAGAAGCCAGCGTGCAAGAATTACTTTCTGCTGGTTACCGCCGGAAAGAGATTTAATTGGGGTTTCAGTTGAAGCGGTTTTAATGCTCAAAAGTTTAATGTATTCTTCCGTAAATTTTATGGCCTTTTTTCTTGAAATAGGGCGGAAAGGACCTTTTAAAACCTGAAGTGCCAAGATGATATTTTCTCTTACAGAAAGATCTCCGACAATACCATCCCGTTTTCTGTCTTCTGCTAAATAAAAAATCCCCTGTTTCATAGCAGAAATAGGATTTTTAATTTTAACTTCGTTTCCGTTTACTTTGGTTTCTCCCGAGGTAATTTTGTCAGCACCAAAAATTGCACGTACACATTCTGAGCGTCCGGATCCCAAAAGTCCTGTGAATCCATTTACTTCACCTTTGTAAATTTTGATATCAAAAGGTTTGATTCTGGAAGAGCTGGAAAGATTTTTTGCTTCATATACCGGAACTTCATGTTTAGAGTGCTCAACAATTTCCTCTGATTTTTTTATTTTTGAAAGTCCGTCAAGTTCTTTTCCAAGCATTTTTGAAACTAGTACAACTTTAGGACAGTCTGCTATAAGATATTCATCTACCAATTTTCCATCACGAAGAACAGTAATTCTGTCACAGACAGCATAAACCTGTTCCAAAAAATGAGTAACAAAAATAATGCCAACACCTTTATTTTTCAGATTAAGCATTAATTTGAATAGCTTTTCAACTTCCTGTTCATCCAAAGATGAAGTTGGTTCATCCAAAATAAGAATTTTACATTCCATATCAACAGCTCGGGCTATAGCTACCATCTGTTGAACGGCTATGGAACAACTGGAAAGCTGCTGTTCAGGTGTACAAGGAATCTGGAGGTCTTCAAGAATTTTTCTTGCCCCATCATTCATTTTTTTCCAGTTTGTAAAAGCACCGTTTGTGCGTCCAATGTATATATTCTCTGCAACAGAAAGATTATTGCAGAGTGTGATTTCCTGATAAACTGTACTGATTCCGTTTTTTTGGGCACTTTGTGGGGAACGGATAATAACAGGCTGTCCTTCAATAGAAACTGTTCCTGCATCCTTTTGATAAACCCCTGTAAGAACTTTTATGAGAGTAGATTTTCCAGCCCCGTTTTCTCCCATAAGAGCATGAATTTCACCTTTTCTTAAAGTGAAATCAACATTTTCCAGAGCCTTAACTCCAGGAAAGAATTTAGAAATACCACGCATCTCAAGGATTACATCGTTCTGCATAGGTATTGTCCTCCAGGTAAATAAATGGGATATAAAAATGGCTGCCCTCAATAAAAATATTTATTTATGGGCAGCCCCAAAGATTTCAAAACTTACGTAAATTAGATACCGTAGTTGTTTACATCATCATCAGTGATAGTTGTGGCATCGAATCCTTTTTCTTTCATGATGATTGTTTTGTTAGCAATTGTCTGACCTTTTTCAAGCTGTTCAATAATGCTTACAATGTAAGAAGCCTGGAATGGATTACACTGTCCGTCATAGTTCCAGTTTCCAGCTTTCAGTTCCTGAAGAGCCCACTTGTTGCAGTCGAATCCCATAACGATTACATCTTTTCCAACACCATGAGAAATGTTTGCTTTATCAAGAGCAGCTACAGCACCTTTAGCCATATCATCGTTTTCTGCATAGATTACGTTGAATGATTTTTTAGCATCGATTGCAGCCTGAACAATCTGCTGTGCTTTTTCTGCGTTCCATTCAGCTGTCTGCTGAGAAACCATATTCCAGTTAGCTTCTTTAGCAACTTCTTTGTCCAAAGCTCCTGTACGACCAATCTGGGCTGCAGACCCCATCACACCCTGAAGGTGAATGATGTTGTATTCTGGAAGATTCTGGTTTACAAGCCATGCTACAGCCTGAGCACCTTCCATAGCCATGTCAGAAACGATTGATGCAGCATAGAGAGATGGATCTGCATCGATTGTGCGGTCAAAAAGAATTACTTTAACACCAGCAGCTTTTGCATCAGCAAGAACTGTATCCCAGCCTGATGTACCGGCAGCTGAAAGAAGAAGATAGTCAACTTCATCCTGAATGAATTTCTGAGCAGCAGCAATCTGTTCATCATTCTTAAGACTGTATGCAAAAGAAGCATCGTATCCGGCTTCCTTTGTAAATGTGTTCTTCATGTCTCTGTCGTTAGCTGTGCGGTATCCTGATTCGTTAGGGTCATTATTGATGATACCAACTTTAATCAGTTTGTTTCCTGATGAAGAACCAGATGTTCCTTTTTTTGAACATCCTGTAAAAGCTACTGCAGCGAGTGCAAGTGCTGCGAGTACTACTCTGATAGATTTTTTCATTACTTCCTCCTTGAAAAAATTACCTTTTGTTTTTTTTGTTCCAAGTTTATTTGGATTTTCTAAGTATTATTCTGAGGGAGGAATTCAAATTTTCAAATAGTTAATTTGTTACAAAATGATAGAATTTTTAAGTGGAAAAGGTAGTAAATCGTGCAAAATGATAGTTTTTAAAACGTTTAACAGAGTGTAGTTTGTTTTTAGGTTAGTCTATATAGGATAAAACAGTACTGTTACTGACACCAACTCTAGCAGAGACTTCTTTTATTATAAACCTTTATAATTAATTTTATCTCTAAGTCTGTCTTTAAAACTCATAAAATATAAATATTAAAATATTGTTGTTTTTAATTTGACATATTCAAGAACTTGATGTAAATTTATTCATAACAACAAAAATTTGAAGTTGAGAGTTAATATATTAAAGTGTTAGAAAAATGTTAGATTATGCTTATTTTTACCAAGGTGAATTATACGAATGCATACAAAATGCATTGAAAAATGAAAGGCTTTACTTTTATTTTATGTATCCGTCAAAATTTTTCTCAATTCGTATAGATGCGAATGATTACGATTCCATTCAGTTTGTTAGTAAAGCTTGTAATGTCTGGTCTGAAGAAAAGATAAAAAGTTTGAAAGAACAAGCTTCAATGCTTGGTGATATATTTATTTCATTTTATGAGCGAAATATTCCAATTACAATTTCATTGATTTCTAATTATATTGAAAATACTTTGCTAAATTTTTCAAAACCAATCTGTGGTGCAGTTACTGATTATATTGCTATAGTTCCAGATGGTAATATTTTGCCTTGTGGAGGATTTGTTGGCTGTCAGAATGAAGATGATATGATAATAGGAAATATATATGACGGAATTAACTTAAAAAATATTGAATTTTATCTTGATAAAAGTAATGAAGATGCTCTTAAGGTAAATAATGATTGTTCTGGTTGCAAAATTCTTAAAAGATGTCAGCATAATTGTTTTGCAATTAATAATCGAATTAATAATGATAGAAATAAAACATGTTTGCCAGCCTGTATTGTTAATCAATTATTCATTATAGAATCGGATCGTGTATTAAATTATATGCTGGAAACGAGAAATAAATGTTTTTTTACAAAATATGACAGTGTACTATATAATAATAGGTAAAATAGTTTATGAGAAATAAATTTGTTTTTATATTCTTTTTTTCTTTTCTTTTTATGTCCTGTGAAGCAAAATATAATCTTTCACAAGAAAAAAGTACTGTTTCCCAAATTATTGAGGATTTGAATAACAAGAAGGTAATTTTTATTGGGGAAAATCATGATAATATTTATCCTGTTTTACTGATTACAGATAACCTTAATATATTTTACAATTCGGGTTTACGATATATATTTTTAGAATCTGGAGATGACGGAGTTCTTTCTGATTCAAATCTGGATTCATATTCGTTTGATATTGTTCCTCCTTGGACTATGTATGCTTGGAAATATGAACTACACCTCCTGGAAGAACAAATACAATTAATTAATTCAAATAATCCTGCAGACCCAATAAAAGTATACTGGCCTGAATATAATCTTGCATATCCAATTTCTGAAAACGCTACAGAGGTTTTGAATTTTCGGGATAATAATATTCAGAGGTATATAATAGATATCTTAGATGATTCTAAAGAGCAGGAGAAAGCAATCGTTTTTTATGGTGCGGGGCACGGTGCAAAAAGACCAGCTAAATATGCTTATGGAGAGAATTCAGATGATTGGATAATGTTAGGTTGTTATCTTTCTGATTATTATGGGGAAGATTATTCTTCTCATTATATTTCATATTTAGAACCAGAAAAATTAGCCAATGCTAAAAGTGAATGCGTAATTTTGTCAGGTAAAAACTTAGAAATGTATGTTCCGGCAAAGGATAGAGATTTATATGATTATGTATCTGTTTCTAGTAATAGAACTTACGGCGTTACCTATCCATATATTTTTAGCAGTGAAAATATTTCTTTTTTACAAAAAGAAGTTCAATGTTTTTCAGATGAATTTTATCTTTCTGAAAATAAATGGTATAACGTTAAAAATTTATTAGCATTATACTATTTAAAATATTGGGCAGAAGATTATTTCGATTTTTCATACGAAGGTGGAAATCATTTGGGTGATCTTCTCAAATCTGTAGATTTTTCTAAAATTACTCCTAATAGTGAATCATTACTTTCATTAACAGAATTAGAAGACTACATGGAAGTTTTATACTCATATGGATTGATTGAAGAATATTTATATAATCCTAAAAATGATAAAAGAATTGATATCGTGTTGTCTAACGTCGAAAAAGCAGAATTGATAAATGAGAAAGATATATGGCCTAAATATTGGAAAGCTTATTTTTTAACGGAACAAGCTCTATATTCTGATAAGGAAAGTGATTATAACAAAGCTCTGTCAGAATGGAATGTTCTTTTGAATAATCAATTGATTTATGCATCACCGGTGTTGAAATTAGTTTATGAGAAAATTGCGATGTGTTATGAGAAAGTTGGTAATTCTCAAAAAAAATATTTTTTTAGGACTAAAGCAGAAAATGTTTTTATTG